>JBILLY010000013.1:0-17310 GCA_044375835.1 Opitutaceae bacterium | reverse complement strand
AGAGCTGGAAGGATGCCGAGCTTGCGCGGGGGACGGAGCCGGGCGAGAAGAAGTTTCCCATGACGGTCCACGATCGCCTCGCCCGCCACCTCGGCCGCAGCCCCGACACCGCGCGCGCGGCGTTCGTCGCCCCCAACGCGACGGTCGTCGGCGACGTCACGCTCGGTCCGCGCAGCAGCGTCTGGTATGGCTGCGTGCTGCGCGGCGACATCAACGCGATCGTCATCGGTGAAGGCAGCAACGTGCAGGACGGCGTGATCGTGCACCTGGCGGACGACTACGGCGTGCGCGTCGGCAACTACTCCACGATCGGCCACGCCGCGATCATCCACGCCTGCGAGATCGGCGACGAGTGCCTGATCGGCATGGGCGCGACGGTGCTCGACGGGGCGAAGATCGGCGACGGCTGCATCGTCGGGGCCAACGCCCTCGTGACGCAGCGTTTCGTGGCGCCGCCCGGTTCGATGATTCTCGGCGCGCCGGCGAAAGTGGTGCGGCCGCTGCGCCCGGAGGAGCGGGCGGGCCTGCGCGCATGGGCGGAGAAATACATCGCCGTCGCCGGCGCGCACGCCGCCCGCCTCAAGGCAGGTCCAGCGTGAGAAACGTGTAGCGGAAGTGGGCGTCGGCGCTCGCGCGCCGGGCGGACTCGCGCCACGGCAGGTGCCGCCAGTCGGGCATGTGGGTGTCGCCGTCGATCTCGGCGTGGACGAGCGTCAGATGCAGGCGGAGCGGGCGCGTGCCGGCGAGCGCAAGGGTCTCCGCGTAGATGCGTTGGCCGCCGCAGATCATGATTTTTCCGGGCAGGGTGGCGGCGAGCGCCAGGGCGGCCGGGAGGTCGGGCACCACCGCGACCCCGGGCTGGGCCAGCGTGGTGTCGCGGCTGATGACGATGGGGCGGCGGCCATCGGCGCGGGCGCGGGGCCACGTTTCGTAACAGATGCGGCCGAGCACGCAGATTTGCCCGGCCGTTTCGGCCTCGAAGAAGGCGAAGTCCTCCGGGATGCGCCAAGGCAGCTTGCCCCCGCGGCCGATCGTGCGGTTCTCGGCGCAGGCGACGATGAGGTGGAGGGGGCGGGGCATGGCGGTTGGCGCAGCGGGGCGGACGGGAGCGGGAAAGGCGGAGCGGTGGCGCGGAAGAGTCGGGCTGCAACTTGTCCCAAGTCGAGCGCGGGGCGGCGGAGGGCGGCCGGCGTTTCTGAACGTGCTTTCCGGACGTTTCCTTGTTTCGTGGGATTTATGACAATCGGAGTCCCCAAAGAAATTAAGATCGGTGAAACCCGCGTCTCAATGACGCCCAGCCTGTGCCGCCGCTGTGTCTCGCTCGGCGCGCGGGTCCTCCTGCAGAAGGGCGCGGGACTCACGGCCGGCTTTACCGATGCGGAATATCGCGCGGCCGGCGCCACGCTCGTCGCCGACGCCGCCAAGGTCTGGCGCGCGGCCGACGTGATCCTGAAGGTGAAGGAGCCGCTGCCGGCCGAATACGACCTGCTGCAAAACGGCCAGACGATCTTCACCTACCTCCATCTCGCGGCCGGCCCGGACCTCGCGAAGGTGCTGCTCGCGAAAAACATCCTCGGCATCGCCTACGAAACCGTCGAGGGCGCGGACGGCAGTTTCCCGCTGCTCAAGCCGATGTCCCAGATCGCGGGCCGGCTCTCGATCCAGATCGGCGCGTATTTCCTCCAATCGCAGCACGGCGGCTCCGGCGTGTTGCTCGGCGGCATCCCCGGCACTATGCCGGGCCACGTGGTCGTCGTCGGCGCGGGCAACTCCGGCGCGCACGCCGTGCAGATGGCCGCGGGCATGGGCGCCCGCGTGACCGTGCTCGACCTCGACACGCGCAAGCTCGAGGCCCTCGACAGCGAGTATCGGGGCCGGGTGGTGACGTTGATGTCCAACCCGGCCAACATCGAAAACGAGGTCGCCGACGCGGACCTGCTGATCGGCGCGGTGCTGATCCCGGCGGCGAAGGCGCCGACCGTCGTGACCAAGAAAATGGTCGCGCGCATGCGGCCCGGCAGCGTGATCGCCGACATCGCGATCGACCAGGGTGGCTGCATCGAGAGCATCCGGCCGACGTCGCACGAGAAGCCCGTCTACGAGCAGCACGGAGTGATCCATTACGCGGTGCCCAACATGCCGGCGCTCGTCGGCCGCACGTCGACGCTCGGACTTACGCAGGCGACGGAGCCCTATGTCGCGATGCTGGTGAGCAAGGGCGTCGAGCGGGCGTTGGCCGAACACGCCGGCTTGGCCAAGGGCATCAACACCCGGGGCGGAAAGATCGTCTACCCGGCGGTGGCGACGGCGTTGGGTTACGTGTGAGATCGATCCCGATCCCGACGATGAGTCCCGCACTTTGGTTTTTGATCGGCTTGGCGCTCGTGGTGGGTGGATTGGTTTTCGTGATCGGCCGCCACCAGAAAAAGAACCCTCCGCCCGGTGGCGGGATTCGATCACGCTTCGGCGACGGCAACTGCGCCGGCGATGGGTCGGGTGACTGAATTTTTCCCATGATCCGCTTCCTCCTTGGTTTCCTCCTCCTCAGTGTCGCCGCCACCGCGGCCGAACCGCTCCCGAAAGGCCCCGGCCGCGTCGAGTATCCCGACGCCGCCGAGCCGATCACGCTCTTCACCTACAAGCCGCCGACCTACCGCGACGGGCCGCTGTTCGTGATCTGCCACGGCGTGGGCCGCAACGCCGAGGAGTATCGCAATTTCGCGATCACGCTCGCCGAGCGCTTCAAGGCGATCGTGGTGGCCCCGCTCTTCGACACGGCGCGCTTTCCGAGCGCCCGTTACCAGCGCGGCGGCTTGCTCGGCGAGGGCGACAAGGCCAATCCGCCGGAGCGGTGGACGTATGCCTTCATCCCGAAGATCGTCGCGCATGTCCGCGCACTCGAAGGCAAGAAGGCCGCGGAGCTGCCCTACTACCTGATCGGCCATTCCGCGGGCGGCCAGTTCCTCGTGCGACTGGCGGCGTTCATGCCCGGCGAGCCCGTGCGCATCGTCGCGGCCAATCCGGGGTCGCACCTGTTTCCGACCCGCGACCAGGACTTCGGCTACGGTTTCGGCAAGCTGCCGGCGGAACTGGCCAACGACGACGTGCTCCGCCGTTACCTCGCGGCGCCGGTGACGTTTTACCTCGGCACGGACGACATCTACCCGCGGCCGAGCTTCGACGACAGCGCGGCCGGGATGCGGCAAGGGGCGAATCGCCTCGAGCGCGGGCGCAACTGCTTCGAGTTTGCGCGCAAACTCGCCGCCGAGCGCGGCTGGGCCTTCAACTGGCGCAAGGTCGAGACGCCCGGCATCGGGCACGACGCGGCGGCGATGTTTGCGGCCAAGGAATCCGAGGACGCGATTTTCGGCGCGAAGAAATGAGCGGGGCCGGCACGCGGATCGGCCGGCGGGTTTTCGCGCGCGTGCTGATGTGGAGCCTGGTGTTCGTCGCGGGGGCGCGTGCCGCCGAGCGTCCGTGGGTGCAGGCGAAGACGCCGCACTTCACGGTGCTCACGAACGACGGTGAGAAAGCGGCGCGCCAGTGGGCCGTGCAGCTGGAGCAGTTCCGGCGGGCGATGCAGCTCGTGCTGCCGGTGCCGGCCGAGCGCGTGCCGCCGGTGCATGTGCTGCTCTTCCGCAGCCAGCGGGAACTCGAGGCGCATCTGCCTTTGATCGCGGGCCGGCCGGCGAAGTTCGGCGGAATTTTTGTCCGCACCAACGACGCCAGCGCGCTCGCCCTGGCGCTCGGCGGCGACACCGCGGAGGTGCGGCAAGTGATCTTCCACGAGGCCGCGCATTGGCACCTGCAGGCGCGCGACGAGGTGCAGCCGGTTTGGCTGGCGGAGGGTCTGGCGGAGACGTTCTCGACCTTCGAGCCGGGCGAGAAAAGCGCGTTCACGTTCGGCCGGCCGCTGCTTCCCCATGTCGAATTGCTGCGGCGCACCGAGCTGATGCCGTTCGGGGAGTTGTTCGCGTTTTCGCCCACGTCGGCGGGCTACGACGAGAGCCGGCGGACCGGTTTGTTTTACGCCCAGTTGTGGGCGCTCGTGCACTTTCTGCTCTATGGCGAACAGTCGCCCGGGGCACCGGCGTTGGCGGCGTTTCTCGACGGCTTGAAACGGGCATCGGATCCGGAGGTTGCGTTCCGGCAGGCGTTTGGCGGCGACTACCGGGCGATCCGCACCCAGCTGGCCAACTACGTGAAAGAAGGCCGCTACCGGCGGCACACCTACGCCGCGGCGCCCGGGGCGGGGGAGGCCGAGCTGCGCGTGGGTGCGGCGGCTCCGGGCGACGTCGCGCTGGCCCGCGGCATCGTGTTGTCCGGGGTGCGGCGGTCCGACGAGGCCGAGCGCTGGTTGCTGGAGGCCGGCCGGCTCGCGCCCGATGACGCGCGCGTGTGGGCGCAGCTCGGCTACCTGGCCGGCGCCCGCAAGGACCGGCCGGCGATGCGCACGTATCTCGAGCGGGCGGTCGCGGCCGGTTCGCGAAATGCCGTGGTGTTTTTCAACCTCGCTGTTTCGCGGCTGCCGGAGCGCGATGACTGGGGAGCGCGCCTCGGCGGGGCCGACGTGGAATTGCTCGATGCGTCGGCCGCGGATTTCCGCCGAGCCCTCGCGTTGCGGCCGGACTATGTCGACGCCTGCGAAGGGCTGGCCGGGATCCTGCACGTGGTGTCGCAGCCGGCGGCCGGCGACGCCGATCTGCTGGCGCAGGCGCTGCGGCAGCGGCCGGGTAGCGCCGTGTTGGCGATGGGCCGCGGCGTGTTGGAATTGCGGGCCGGGCGCCCGGCGGAGGGGCGCGGGATGCTCGGGGCGGCGTTGCCGGCGGCCGAGTCGAGCGAGCCGCAGATCGCCTCGCTGATCCGCGCGATTTTGGCGGCGGAGGTGCTCAAAGACGATCTCGCGGCGATCGAGGCCGCGCAGGCGCGGCGCGACTTTGCAGGTATGGCCGCGATCGCGGCGCGCGCGCTGGAGCGGGATCTCGCGCTGCCGAATCGCGCCACCATGCTGGACCTCCGTCGGCGCGGACTTGATCTCGCGGAACTGCAGGACGGGATCGGGCTGGCGCAGACGGGGCGGCCGGAGGATGGCCGGCTCCGGGTCGAGGCCCTGCTGGCACGCGAGGAGACGCACCATCAGGTCGCCGCCGAGGCGCGCGCGTTTTTGCGGGCGCTGGAGCGCAGCGAGGAAGCGGCCAAGGCGAAAGCCGAAGCGCGTCGCCGCGCCGAGCGTCCATAAAAAACCCGCCGGCGGACCGGCGGGTCGGGGGAAGGTTCGTGCGGCGGGAGGCGCCGGCGTGGCGAAACGGACAGCGCGGGGAGGCGCCGCGCACGCCGCGGCGGTCGCCGCTCAGGCTGCCACGATGGTGATGCTCTCGACGCCCACGCGCTCGATCGGCGTGCTCTTCTCGCCGCCGCCGCCGGACTTGGTCGGGACGGTGGCGAGTTTCTCGAGCACGTCGTCGCCTTTCACCACCTCACCGAAGGCGGTGTATTGGCGGTCGAGGAACTTGGCGTCGCCGTGGCAGATGAAGAACTGGCAGCCGGCGCTGTCGGGGTGCGACGAGCGGGCCATGGAGATGACGCCGCGGACGTGGGACTTGGCGTTGAACTCGGCCTTCACCTTGTAGCCCGGATCACCGGTGCCGGGCATGCCGCGGGCGCCTTCCTTGGTGTTGGGGCAGCCGCCCTGGATCATGAATCCCTTGATGATCCGGTGGAAGGCCGTGCCGTTGTAGAAACCCTCGCGGGCGAGCTTCTTGAAGTTCTCGACGGTCTTCGGCGCGACGTCCGGCCAGAAGGCGAGCGTCATTTCGCCGTAGCTGGTCTTGATCACGGCATGTTCGTTGGCGGGTGCGGTGGTGCTCATGGAAACGCCCAGCCAACGCGGCGCCCGGCGCGCCGCAAGAACCGATTTGCCGCCGGCCCGGCTCCTGCTGAGCCTCGCCCATGCCTTCGCTTCTGCGCTCCGTCCGTGTCGTGGTTTTCGCCTGGTTCTTCCTCGTCGTCGGCGCGGTCGCGCTGCGCGCCGCCGAGGTGATCCGGCCCAAAGTCGTCGTCGTGGCGATGTTCGAGCCGGGGCAGGACACCGGCGACACACCGGGGGAATTCCAATTCTGGGTGGAGCGCGAAAAACTCACGCGCGTGCTGCCCTTTCCGCAGGGCTACCGCGACCTGCGCACCAACGCCGACGGCTCGGTGCTGGGCGTCGTCACGGGCGTCGGCACGGCGAAGAGCGCCGCCACGATCATGGCGCTCGGGCTCGATCCGCGCTTCGATTTCACGAAAAGCTACTGGCTCGTCGCGGGCATCGCGGGCGTCGATCCGCACGATGCGCCGCTCGGCTCGGCGGTGTGGGCGGAGTGGCTGGTCGACGGCGACCTCGGCCACGAGATCGACGCGCGCGAGATGCCGGCGGGGTGGACGACCGGGTATATCCCGCTGCGCAAGAAGAAGCCCTACGAACTTCCCGTCGACCGCAGCGAGGGCGAGGCGTTTCAGTTGGTGCCGGGCTTCGTCGAGTGGGCCTACCAACTCACCAAAGACACGCCGCTCGCCGACAGCGAGCCGATGCGCAAGCGCCGCGCGCTCTACACGGGCTACCCCAACGCCCAGCGCCCGCCGCTCGTGCTCAAGGGCGACAACCTCGCCGCCATGACCTACTGGCACGGCAAGCTCCTCAACCAGTGGGCCAACGACTGGGTGAAGTATTTTTCCGACGGCAAAGGCAACTACGTGACCACGGCGATGGAGGACACCGGCACCTACCAGTCGCTGCTTTGGCTGACGCGCGCCGGCCGCACCGACGTGAAGCGCCTGCTCGTCCTCCGCACCGCCAGCAACTTCGACATGCAGTGGCCGGGCGGCGACGCCGCCGAGAGCCTCAGCGGCGAAAAGCTCGGTGCCGGCTATTCGGCCTACATCCCTTCGCTCGAAGCCGCGCACAAGGTCGGCAGCCGCGTCGTGCACGAACTGGTGAAAAACTGGACCCGCTACGCCGACGCGCCGCCGACCGCGGCCGCGAAGTAGGCGCGGGGCGGGCCGGGGGCCGGCGCGGAACGGGTGAGCTGACAGCTCCTCCGCCGGCCGCATCGGGCGAGTTTGGGCGCGGTGGCGCGGAGAAATGAAATCCGCGCTTTCCCGCGCGCGCGGACTGCGTTTGTTTAGGCGCGTTACCGCCGGCCCGTCGCTTCGTCTTTCCCCGTCCCCGCCCTCACTCATGCACCACGCCCCCCGCCTAGAAGACCACTTTCTGACGCGGCGGGAGTTTTTGTCGCGTTGCGGCATCGGCTTCGGCGCGCTCGGGCTGGCCGCGATGGCCGGCGGCACCGCGGCCCACGGCGCGGTCAACCTCGACAACCCCCTCGCGCCGCGGGCGCCGCATTTTCCGGCCAAGGCGAAGCGCGTGATCCACATCTTCGCCAACGGCGGACCCTCGCAGGTCGACACCTTCGACCCCAAGCCGGCGCTGGACAAGTGGCACGGCAAGGCGCTTCCGCTCGACCTGAAGACCGAGCGCAAGACCGGCGCCGCCTTCCGCTCGCCGTTCGCCTTCAAGAAATACGGCCAAAGCGGCATCGAGGTGAGCGAACTTTTCCCGCACGTGGCCGAGAGCATCGACGACATCGCGGTCATCCGCTCGATGCACGCCAACGTCCCGAACCACGAGCCGTCGCTCATGCTGATGAACTGCGGCGACGCGCGGCTGCCGCGGCCCAGCCTCGGCTCCTGGGTGACCTACGGTCTCGGCTCCGAAAATCAGAATCTCCCCGGTTTCATCGCCATGTGCCCGGGCGGTTACCCGATCCAGGAGTCGCAGAACTGGCAGAGCGCGTTTCTTCCCGGCATCTACCAGGGCAACTACATCGATACGAAGCACACCGACCTCGAGAAGCTCATCGAGCACGTGCGCAACCGCTCGACCTCGCGCGACAACCAGCGCGCCCAGCTCGACCTCCTCGCCCAGCTCAACGCCCGCCACGCGTCCCGCCGCGCGCAGGACAGCCAGCTCGAGGCGCGCATCCAGTCCTTCGAGCTCGCCTACCGCATGCAGCTCGAGGCGACGGACGCCTTTGCCGTAGCGCGCGAGCCGGCCGCGATCCGCGAACTTTACGGCGACACCACGCAGGGACGCCAGTTGCTCACCGCGCGGCGCCTGCTCGAGCGCGGCGTGCGCTTCGTCCAGGTCTGGCACGGCCAAGGCCAGCCCTGGGACAACCACGACGACATCGAGGTCAACCACCGTCGCCTCGCCCGCGAGAGCGACCAGGCGATCGGCGCGCTGCTCAAGGATCTAAAACAGCGCGGCATGTTGGACGACACGCTTGTGATCTGGGGCGGCGAGTTCGGCCGCACGCCCGTGGTCGAGCTGCCCACCGCCGGGGCCAACGCCGGCAAGGTCAACGGTCGCGACCACAACCACTACGGCTTCACCATGTGGATGGCCGGCGGCGGCGTGCGCGGCGGCTACGTCCACGGCGCGACCGACGAATTCGGCTTCAAGGCCGTCGAGAAACGCGTCCACGTGCACGACCTGCACGCGACGATCTTGGCGCTGCTGGGCTTCGACCACGAGAAGCTCACCTTCCGCCACGCCGGCCGCGACTACCGCCTGACCGACGTCGAGGGCCACGTCGTGAAGGAACTGATCGCGTGAACGCGGAAACCCAAACGGCTGTGTCACCGGCGTCACCCTCGCCACGCGCTCCACGCGCGCCGCGCGCGGGCAGCGCGAAGAAGCGCCGGCTCGGGCTTGTGGCCGCGGCGCTCGCCGTGGGCCACGCGGCGTTCGGCGCGACCGCGGAGCTGCCGCCCGAGCACGTGGAGTTTTTCGAAGCCAAGATCCGGCCGATCTTGATCGAGTCGTGCTACAAGTGTCACAGCGCCGAAGCCGGCAAATCGAAGGGCGACCTGTTTCTCGATTCGCGCGCCGGCTTGCTCAAGGGCGGGGCCGGCGGCCCCGCGGTCGTTGCCGGCCAGCCCGACAAGAGTCTGCTCATCGAAGCGGTCCGCTACGCGACCGAGGACCTGCAGATGCCGCCGAAGAGCGAGGGCGGCAAACTCCCGCCCGAGCAGATCGCGCTACTCGAGCAGTGGGTGAAAATGGGCGCGCCCGATCCGCGCACCGGCGGCAAGCCGCACCCGCTCGACATGGCCGCCGCCCGGCAGCACTGGGCCTTCCAGCCGGTGCAAAAGCCGGCCGTGCCCGCCGTCCCGCCGGCGCTGGCCGCCCGTGTCGCGACGCCGGTCGATGCCTTCGTGTTCGCCACGCAGGCGACCCAGGGCCTCGCGCCCGCGCCGCTGGCCGACACCCGCACACTCGTCCGGCGCGTGACCTTCGATCTCACCGGCCTGCCGCCGACGGCGGAGGAGACGGAGACGTTTGTGCGCGAGAGCGCCGTAGATCCGCGCGCCTACGCGCGGCTTGTCGACCGACTGCTCGCGTCGCCGCGCTACGGGGAGCGTTTGGGCCGCTTCTGGCTCGATGTCGCGCGCTACGCCGACACCAAGGGCTACCTCGCCGGCAACGTGGAGCGGCGCTACGCCTTTTCCCACACTTACCGCGACTACGTCATCCGCGCCTTCAACGAGGACAAACCTTACGACCGGTTTTTGGTGGAACAGCTCGCCGCCGACCGTCTGCCGCTCGGCGAGGACAAGTCCGCGCTCGCCGCGCTCGGCTTCCTCACGCTCGGCCGCCGGTTTCTCAACAACCAGAACGATATCATCGACGACCGCATCGACGTCGTCACCCGCGGCACGATGGCGCTCACGGTCACCTGCGCGCGGTGCCACGACCACAAGTTCGACCCGGTGCCGATCAAGGACTACTACTCGCTGCACGGCGTGTTCGCCTCCTCCGAGGAGCCCGAGGAGAAGCCGCTGCTCGGGCCGCACGTCGATTCGCCCGCCTATCAGGATTTCCTGAAGAAACGTGCCGCCGCCGAAGCCAAGGTCCAGGACCGCGCGCGCAGCGAAGTCGCGAAGTTTCTCTCCGGCCTGCGCACCAAGACCGGCGACTACCTGCTCGGTGCGCACGACGTCGCCCGCCTCGGCAAGGACGAGAAATTCGAACTCTTCGCCGGCGCGCGGAAGATCAACCCCGAGGTGCTCAAGCGCTGGCAGGCGTGGCTGGAGTCGCGCGCCAAGTCGGCGGAGCCCGATCCCGTGCTCGCGCCGTGGCTGGCCCTCGTCGCGCTGCCGGAGGCGGAGTTTGCGGCCCTGGCGCCCGCGGTGGTCGCGAGCTGGAGCGGCGACGCGAACTACAACCCCGCGGTCGTCGCCGCGTTTGTCGCGCACGACAAACCGCTCGCCGCGCTCAAGGACGCCGCCGCCCTTTACAACCGCGTCTTCGCCGACCTCGACAAGGCGATGACCGCGGGCGGCGAGACCGCGCCGCTCGCGGACGCCGGCCAGGAAGCGCTGCGCCGGGCGCTGCTCGCCGACGGCGCGCCCACCAATCTCGGCTACGACGCCGCGGCGCGCATGATCAAGCGCCAGATCGACGACAAGACCTCCGGGCTGCGTCGCGACGTCGAGGCGCTCAACTGGACCGAGCCGGGCGCGCCGCTCCGGGCGATGGCGCTCGTCGACAAGGCCCAGCCGCGCAATTCCAACGTCTTCCTCCGCGGCAACCCCGCCAACCGCGGTCCCGAGGCGCCGCGGCGTTTCCTCGAAGTGCTTGGCGGCGACGGGCGCGGGGACTTCCGCGACGGCAGCGGCCGGCTGGAACTCGCCCGCGCCATCGCCAGCCCGGACAATCCGCTCACGGCGCGCGTGTTCGTGAACCGCGTCTGGGGCTGGCACTTCGGCACCCCGCTGGTGCGCACGGCGAGCGACTTCGGCGTCCGCACCGAGGCGCCGGTGCAGCGCGCCCTGCTCGACTGGCTGGCGGCGAGTTTCGTCGAGGGCGGCTGGTCGGTGAAGCAATTGCACCGTGCGATCGTGCTGTCGTCGACGTATCGGCAAATCAGCGACGCGCCGGCGGCGGCGGCCGCGGCCGATCCCGACAACCAGTATCTCACGCGCTTCCAGCGCCGGCGTCTCGAGTTCGAGGCGCTGCGCGACACGCTGCTCGCCGTTTCGGGCCGGCTCGATCTGCGCGCCGGCGGCTTGCCGGACGATCTTGTGCAGGAGCCCTTCACCGCGCGCCGCACGGTCTACGGCTTCATCGACCGGCAAAACCTGCCCGGGATGTTCCGCACCTTCGACTATCCCAACCCCGACGTCTCGGCGGCGGGGCGTTTTGCGACCACGGTGCCGCAGCAGGCGCTGTTTCTCCTCAACAGTCCCTTCGTCGTCGAGCAGGCGCGGCACGCGCTCGCCCGTCCCGAGGTGAAGGCGGCATCGGACGACGCGGCCAAAGTGACCGCGCTCTATCGCGCGGTGCTGCAACGCGCACCCGACCCGGACGAGCGCGGGCTCGCGTTGCGGTTTGTGCAACGGCCGCCGGCGCCGGTGACGGCGGAGGCGGTGGGCGGATGGCGCTACGGCTACGGCCGGTTCGACGCCGCAGCCGGCCGCGTGCGGGAGTTTCACGCGATCACGGCGCGCCGCGACGGTAACCTCTATCCGGCCGCGACGTTTCCGGACGCCACGTTCGGGCACTTGATGCTCACGGCGGACGGCGGGCACCCGGGCAAGAGCGGCGAGCATGCGGCGGTCCGCCGCTGGGTGGCACCGGCCGACGGCGAGGTGCGGATCGAGGGAACGCTCGGGCACAGCCGCACCGAGGGCGACGGTGTGCGCGGGCGCGTCGTGCGCGGCTCGGCCGGCCCCGTCGGCGAATGGACGGTGCACAAGTCGAAGGCCGAGACCAAGCCGGCGGCCTTCGGGGTCAAGGCGGGCGAGACGGTGGACTTTGTCGTCGATGCGGTCGGGTCGGCCACGGCGGACTCTTTCAGCTGGGCGCCGCGGATCGCGTTCACGGCCGCGGCCTCGATGGAGGTGCGCGCGTGGGATGCGAAGAAGGACTTCGGCGAGACGCCGAAGGCTCTGCCGCCGCCGCTCACGCCCTGGGAGGAGTTCGCGCAGGTGCTGCTGCTGTCCAACGAATTGGCGTTCGTGGATTGAAAGCCAGCGTCCCGCGTTCGGGGATTTTGCCGCAACAAGGGCTCGGCCTTGGTCGATGCCCGGCGCGCGCGGCCGGTGACACGGCCCGGGCAATCGCCGGCTCTTCTTGCTTCGGTCCGGGTGCGACGAGAGGTCGGCGCTACTTGTAGTCGCGCCGCAGGTTGCTGGGCAAAATGCCGAGTTCCTCGCGATACTTGGCGACGGTGCGGCGGGCGATCGTGATGCCCTTTTCGAGCAGCTTGGCGACCAGCTCCTGGTCGCTCAGCGGGCCCGATTTGTCCTCCATGTTGATCAGGTCGGCGATCATCTCCTTCACGCTGGTGTTGGAAACGGCGGCACCGCTCTCGGCCTGGTAGCCGGGCGTGAAGAAGTATTTGAAATCGAAGACCCCGTGGGGCGTGCGGATGTATTTGTTGGCGATGGCGCGGCTGACGGTGGTCTCGTGCACGCCGACGACATCGGCGATCTGCGTCATCGTCAGCGGCTTCAGGGCGGACACGCCGTTCTCGAAGAAAACTTTCTGCGCATTGATGATTTCGCGGGTGATGCGCTCGATGGTGCGCTGGCGCTGCTCGATCGAGTCGATGAGGAATTTGCCGGAGCGCATCCGCTCGCGCAGGTAGTCGCGCTCGGTCTTGGAAAGCGTGCCCTTGGCGATGAGGTCGCGGTAGGTGCTGGAGATGCGCAGGCGCGGGATGTAGTCGCTGTTGAGCGTGATTTTCCACTCCTCGCCGTCCTGTTCGACGGTCACATCGGGGACGACGACGCGGTTGTTGTCCTCGGCGAAACGGCGGCCGGGCGCGGGGTCGAGTTTGCCGATCTCCTCGATCGCGGACTGGACGTCGTCGGCGTCGGCGCCGAGTTTGCGGGCGAGTTCGGGGATGCGGCGGCGGGTGAGAAGGTCGAAGTGGTCGCGGATCATCCGCGAGGCGAGGGAGCCGCCGCGGCCCTTGGCGGCGAGCTGGAGCAGGAGGCAGTCGGCCAGGTCGCGGGCGCCGATGCCGGGCGGATCGAAGGAGCGCAGCACTTTCAGCGCGTCCTGCACGGCGTCGAGCGGGAGGCCGGTCTGGAGCGCGACGTCGTTCGGCGTCTGGGTGAGGAAGCCGCGGTCGTCGAGGCTGCCGACGAGGTGACGCATGCCCTCGAGCGCGGGGCCGCCCAAATCGGTGAGTTCCGCCTGCTGGATCAGGTGTTCCTGCAGCGAGGTTTCGCTCACGAGCGAGTCGAAGAAGTGCTGGCGGCGTTCGGCGTCCTCGGAGGTGAAGGGCTGGTTGCCGCCGACGCTGGCCATGTGGTCGCGCCAGTCTTCGTCGAGTTTGCCGAGGATCTCGAACTCGCGGTCCTTGGAGAAATCCATCTCGTCGCGCTTCGGTTCGCCCTCGGTCTGGTCGGTGGGGGCGGCTGATTCCGGGGTGCCGCCGCCGTCGGAGTCGGCGCCGCCGGACGATTCATCGCCGGATTCGTCGGCGTTTTTGTCGAGACTGACGCCTTCCATCGGCAGCTCCTCGAGGGTGGGGTTGCTCTGCAACTCCTCCTGGATGACCGAGCGCAGGTCGAGGGCGGCGACCTGCAGGATCTTCAGCGAATGCCGGAGCTGCGGGGCGAGGACCAGCGATTGGGTCTGCCGCTGACGAAGTTCGTGGCTAAATCCGGGCCCGCTCATGAAGATGAAAAGCAGTGGGGTTCATCTCAACTCGTGGGGCGGGGTGAAAGCGGAGGAATGACCGGGTCGCGAACGCCGTAGAGTTCCTTGAGGTAGACGCCGAGCTTCTCGTTGGTGGGGCCGTAGCGGTCGCTGTAGAGGTAAAGTTCGAGATCGGTGAGCATCTCGTAGGCGGACGAGTAGCGCTTGTCGCGGTCGCGCTGCAGGGCTTTCTGGATGATCGCCTCGAGGCGCGGTTCGATGTCGGCGCGCAGCGTGGCGAACTTCGGGATCGGCATCGTGAGGATGTTGCGCCGGGACGCGGCGCGATCGGTCGCGCGAAAGAGGTTTTTCCCGAGGAGCAATTCGGTCAGCACGATGCCGAGCGGGAAGAGGTCGGCGCGGGCGTCGGTGATGGCGTAGCTGGCCTGCTCCGGAGACAGGTATTCGTCTTTGCCGGCGATGACCTTGCCTTCCTCGTTATACATGAGGTCGAGGGCCTTCGCGATGCCGAAGTCGGTGAGCTTCACGTCGCCCTCGTAGGCGAGCATGATGTTTTTGGGGCCGATGTCGCGGTGGACGATGTTGAGGTGACGGCCCTCGCGGTCGCATTTCGCATGCGCGTAGGTGAGGCCGCGGGCGATACGGGAAACGATGAAGGCGGCGAGGTCGACCGGGATGGCCTTGCCGAGGCGGCGGTGCTGGTCGAGGAACTGCTCGAGGTTCACGCCGCGCACGAATTCCATCACCATGAAATACTGCCCGCCGACCTGCCCGAGGTGGTAGGTCTGGACGATGTTGGTGTGGATGAGGTCGGCGACGAGGCGGGCCTCGCCGATGAAGTTGTTCTGGAATTCCTCGATCGCGGAATACTCCTCGCGAATCAGCTTCACGGCGACGACTTTGCGGAAATTGCCCGCGCCGTGCTGCTGGGCTTCGTAGACCACGCCCATGCCGCCGTCGGCGATTTTGCGGGTCATCTCGTAGTGGAGCTCGTTGAAGATGTTTTTGATCGACGCCACTGGCCGCAGCAAAGGTGCCGTCACTTCGGGTGGCAAGAGCGCAGGTGAAGTTCGGCGCGAAATTTGCTGCGGGGGCCGATTGACAGAGCCGGGAGCGGAAATACGGTCCGCCGCATGATCACGCTTTCCCCGCGCGCCGCCCGGCAGGTGCGCACGATGCACGCGGAACTCAACGCCCCCGACAAGCGGCTGCGGGTCTTTGTCGAATCCGGCGGTTGCTCCGGCTTCCAATACGGCATGTCGTTCGATGCGCCGAAGCCGGAGGACACCCAGCTCGAGAGCGAGGGCGTGGCGTTCTTGGTCGATCCGACCAGCTTCGCCTACCTCGACGGGTCGGCGATCGATTTCGACGACGGACTGCACGGCAAGGGCTTCGAGATCAAGAATCCGAACGCCCAGAGCACCTGCGGGTGCGGAAAATCGTTCGCCTGATCCTGCCGGGCGACCGGTTGGGGCCGACCGTCGGGCGGTCGGCCCGGGGCCGCCGTTCACCGCGGTCGATCAGCGATGTGCAAGGCCACGATGCCCAGGCTCAGCGGCACGGCGCGCACGGGGGAGAAGCCGGCGGCCTCGATCTCGCGCGCCAACGCGGCGCGGTCCGGGAATTCCCCGATCGTGCGATTGAGGTATTCGTAGGCGGCGCGGTCGCCGGTCACGAGTCCGGCGAGCGGGGGCAGGAGGTAGCGCAGGTAGGCGTAGTAAATCGGGCGGAACCAGCGGTGTGGCTGGGAGAACTCGAGCACCACGAGGCGACCGCCGGGCCGGAGCACGCGGTGCATTTCGCGGAGTCCGCGGGCGCGGTCGGCCAGATTGCGCAGTCCGAACGAGATGGTCACCGCGTCGAAAGCCGCGTCCGGCAGCGGCAGCGCGAGGCCGTCGCCGGGGCGAAACGACAGCTCCGACACGAGTTCGGGCGGAGCGGCGCTCCGCTTGATTTCCGCCTCGTCGAGCATCGGCTGGCAGAAGTCCATTCCGACGACCCGCGTGCCGCGCTTGAGCCGGCGGCAGAGGGCGAACGCCACGTCGCCGCTGCCGGTGGCGAGGTCGAGGACGTCGCCGGGCTGCTTTTCCGCGACGCTGTTGACCAACCGCCGGCGCCACCAGGTGTCCACGCCGCCGCAGAGGATGAAATTGGCGAGGTCGTAGCGACGCGCGATGCGGCCAAACATCGAATTTACGGCAGCGGGATCAGGCATGGAGGGCGACAATAACGGCGACGAAGCGACGCGGACGCAAACTGGTCATAAGAGTTGACGCAATTAGAAGGCCGCAAATTGTTTAAGCTGCTTCATTCAAGGACCACATCAACCAAGGACCCCTCATGTCTAACCTGACGAAACGCGAAATCGTGCTGGAGATCTACCGGAAGTCGGGCTTTCCGCAAAAGCAGATCGTCGACACCGTGCAGCAGACCCTCGACATCATCCAAAAAGCGTTGGCCAACGGACGAAATGTCGAACTGCGAAACTTCGGCGTGCTCGAAGTGCAAGTGCGCAAACAACGGATCGGCCGCAATCCCAACAAGCCCGAGGCGGAAGTCGTGATTCCCCAGCGGGCGGTGGTGAAATTCAAGTCGGGCAAGATCCTGAAACAGCAGCTGAAGAAAATCGACTTGGCCAAGTTGCAGGCCGAGTCGGGCGACGGCGACACGGACGCCTGATCGCGCGGCGGACGTTTCCGCACGCGTTGGCCGGATTTGCGCCGGATGCGACCCAGTCGCGTCCGGCTTTTCCCGTCGGCGCGACGGTCGCCGTATGCGGTCGGCCGAGTGCCGCCGGTGGGCGAGGGCGGGGCGGCCGGGGCGTGCCTTTTTTGGTTCGCGCTCGGTTGCGGCGCTTCGTCACGATGCGCCGCGATGGCCACCTTCCAGACCTTGCCCGGTTTCCGGGAGTTCTATCCCGAAGATTTCGCGCGCCGTAACCACATCTTCCGCCTGTGGCGGCAGACGGCGAACACCTTCGGGTTCGCCGAATACGACGCGCCGGTGCTGGAGCCGCTCGACCTCTACAAGGCGAAGTCGGGCGACGAGATCGAGGCCCAGCTCTTCAGCTTCACCGACAAGGGCGGCCGCGAGGTGGCGCTGCGGCCGGAGATGACGCCGACGGTGTGCCGGCTCGTCGGCGCCAAGGCCAACGCGCTCAAGCGCCCGATCAAGTGGTTCAGCATCGCGGAATTTTACCGCTACGAGCGGATGCAGAAGGGCCGCGGGCGGTGCTTTTTCCAATTCAACGCCGACATCTTCGGCGAGCCGGGCCCGGAGGCGGAGATCGAGTTGATCGCGCTGCTCGTGCAGTGCCTGTGCGCCTTCGGCCTCACGGCGGAGGATTTCTACGTGCGGCTGAGCGACCGGAATCTCTGGTTCTACTACCTCGAGGCTCTGGGGCTCGACGAGGCGCGCTCCCGCGGCGTGCTCGGCGCGATCGACAAGTATGAGAAATACGGCGACGACGCGTTCAAGGGCTACACCGAGGCGTTCGGGCCGCTCGATCCGGAGCTGAAGGCGAAGATTTTGGCCTTCCTGCAGGTCAAATCGCTCGATGCCCTGCAACAGACGCTCGGCGCGCTCGGCGGCGA
>JBILLY010000423.1:0-4812 GCA_044375835.1 Opitutaceae bacterium | reverse complement strand
CCGAGGGCGAGGGCCTGCTCGCGCCCTTCGGCACGGTCAACCCGCTCTTCCCCGACTGGGCCGACGACGTGCGCCGCTGCCACGAAGTGCACCGTATGCCCGGACTGCGGCTCTATCCGGGCTACCACGGTTACACGCTGGAAAGCCCGGAATTCGCCGCGCTGCTCGCCGCCGCCGCCGCCCGCGGCCTGTTGGTGCAGATCGCGCTGACGATCGAGGACGAACGCTCGCAGAGCCCCGTGCTCACCGCGCCCTACGTCACCGCCGCGCCCCTGCCGGAGCTCGTGCAAAAAATCCCCGGCGCGCGCGTGCAGGTGCTCAACGCCACCTCGCGCCTGCTCGTGCCGACGAGCCCGCTGCTCACGCGCTTCGCCGCCGCCGGCATCGGCGTCGAGCTCGCCACCCTCGAGGGCGTCGCCGGCGCCGAGGGCTTGCTGCGCAAACACCCGGCGCTGCGCCTCTGCTTCGGGTCCCACTCCCCGTATTTCTACTTCGAGTCCGCCCTGCTGAAACTTCAGGAGTCGGCCCTGAACGCCGCCGAACTCGCCGCCGTCCGCAGCGGCCACGCCCGCACGCTCCTCGCCCGCGCATGAACCGCCGCGACTTCCTCGCCACCGCCACGTTCGCCGCCGGCGCCACCGCATTGCCCGCCCCGGCGCTGCGCGCGGCCGCAGGCGCTTTGACCCTCCCCGCCCCCGGCGCCGCCGAACCCGCCGCGTCCGCGTGGCCGAGCGCCGCCCTCCGCCGCCTCGGCGCCTGGGACATCCACGCGCACGTCGGCACGCCCGGAGCGACGCCCGCGAAGCGGATGGAAACGCTCGTGCAGATCGCCGACCGCGTCGGCGTCGAGCGGCTCTGCATCAACATGAGCCCGCCGTGGCAGCACGAGCCGACCCCGGAGCAGTTTCGCAAGAGCAACGACGACGTGCTCGCGATTCTGAAGGAGTGGAGTTCGCGCGCCTTCGGCTTCGTCTACCTCAACCCCGTCCACACCCGCGAGTCGCTCGCGGAACTCGAACGCTGCGTGGCCGACGGCCCCATGATCGGCATCAAGCTCTGGGTCGGCACGCGTTGCAGCCGCGCCGAACTCGACCCGATCGTGCGCCGCGCCGCCGAGCTGAAGGCGCTGATTTTGCAGCACACGTGGATCAAACAGCGCGGCAAAGGAAACCTCCCGCAGGAGTCCACGCCGATGGACCTCGCCGAGCTCTCCGGCCGTCACCCCGGCGTGCCCATCGTCTGCGGCCACACCGGCGGCGGCGAGTGGGCCCTCGGCATCCGCGCGATCCGCGCGCGGCCCGACCTCTACGCCGACCTCGGCGGCGGCGACCCCGTCTACGGCGAGGTGGAAATGGCGGTCCGCGAACTCGGTGCGCACCGCGTGCTCTACGGCAGCGACGTGCACGGCCGCAGTTTTGCATCGCAGCTGGGCCGCGTGCTCGGCGCCGACATCACCGACGACCAGAAGCGGATGATTCTCCGGGAAAACCTCCGCGGCCTCCTGCTGCCCGCGCTGCGGCGCAAGGGCATCGTCACCTGAGCCCAAAAGGTCATGGACCGCAGCTGCTGTCCGCCCGAGATGGGGCGAGGCGTCCCCGCCGCGCTGCTTACGCCTAGCGCCGCGCCGGCGGGGGGGGGACGCCTCGCCGTACCCCGCCGCCGGCGCGGAACTCGCGTATCCGTCGCGGGAATCCATGGTTGATCCTCGCCGGGCCGCCGCGTTTGCGCCGTCGCCGCGCTGATCCGTCGTTATTTCCGCTCCGCCAGTCGCCGCTCCCACTTCAACACCGCGGCGATCACCTTGGGATCGTTGGTGCCGGTCGTCTCGATCGTGCGCCGGATCTCGCGGTAGACGTCGGGGTTCGCACGGCTCAATTCCAACCAACCGCCGAGCGCCGGTAGATAGTCCGGATACACGCCCGCGCCGCCGTCGACGCGCCGATGGATGCCGTCCCGTCCAGGCGTGAGCACGTGGGTCAAGAGCGTGTTCGCGAAACGCCGCAGATCCGTCGCATCGAACACCAATCCCGCCTCGTGCGCGCTCACCACGAGCGCGATGTCGAGCACGCCGTGCGAGCTGTCCTCGACGATCGGCGCGGGCGCGAGCACGGGGAGGTTGCGCGATGGACTGTCGGCCGCCGTCCAGCCGGTCGTCGTGACCGGCTCATACCAGTAGTTCCAGATGTAGAGGTCGCGCGCGGCGTCGTGTTTCAGCCGGCGCTTGAAAAGCAGCGCCATCTTCTCGGCGCGTTCGCGGTAGACCGCTTTGCCGGTGAGGCGATGCAGAATCAGCTGCGCCGCCGTGTGGCGTCCGAGGTAGTTGAAGGGCTCGCCGACGTTGTCGTAGGGAAACGACTCCCCGCGCTCGCAACAGAGGTAGTAGCCTTCGCCGGCCTGCGGCCCGTCGCGCCACAGCCGCCGCGATGCGTCCGCATAAGATTCCTCCGCCGCCTGCACAAACGCGTCCGCGGTTCGTCCGAACTCCGCCAGCGCCGGCCGCGCACGCACCCATTCCGCCAGCCGCAACATCGGATGGTAGATCACGCCGAGGTAGCCCATGTAGGCGAGCGGGATGGGCCGCAGGGCAAATCGCTGCGCCGGCAACGCCGCGCCCACCGCCGGACTCCCCTGCTCCGCCGCCACCGTGACGCGCACGAGGTTCGAGTGGTCGGAAAAATGCCCGGCCTTGGCGATCCGCGAGAACACCGGGGCGTTCACGATCTTCTCCACGAACCGCGGGTCGCCGCGCGCCAAACTCAAATCGTCGAACTGCTCGGAGCGCTTGAACTGCGCGTTGCCGAGCTTGAGCGCGAATCGCCCGCCGCCCCCGGGCAAGACCTCCACCTGCGTGAGGTTGTTGTGCGAGGTCGGCGTCGAGCGCAGCGTGAACACCACCGCGCCGTCGGCCCCGCGCACCGTGCCCTCCGCCACCACATACTTGCTCGCCATGCTCCACGCCGGCCGGCTGTGGCCCGAGCCGTCCGTCACGCCGCGCCGGTCGTCGCGGTGGGTGAGCAGACGCTCGCCGCGCCGTGCCGCCTCGGCGAGGTAGCGGACGTCGTCGGTCGCCTCGTAGAGGTCCACCAGCGCGTGCAACAGGTGCGACTCGCCCCACGCGAGCGTGCTGCCGTCGGGCGTCTTCTCCCACGGATCCCCGACCGGCAGTTTGGCCAGCAACGCGTCCGCCCGCGCCCGCGTGAGCCCCGCCTCCGCGCCGACCGCCGCCGTCGCCGGCCAGACCAATCCGGCCAACCCCAGCGCCAGCCAACCGCGCGCCGCCCGCCGCCTCGTGCCGCCTCGTCGTGTCATGCCCGCCGGTCTGCGCCGGCGAAATCCGGTCGGCAAGCGGGAAGAAGGAATTTCTCCGCCCGCCGCTCGGGGCTTGCCTCCCGCCCGCCTCGGTAACTACTAGGTTACCCGCGCCCGTCCTCCCCCGCCCTCCCCCATGTCCCGCTCCGTCTCCCGTCGCCGTTTCCTCGGCACCGCCGCCACCGCCGGTCTCGCCGCCGGCCTCGCCCGCCCCGCCTCCGCCGCCGAAACCAAACCCGCCGCCGCGCCTTCTGCGGCCGCACCCCGCGCCGCCGCCGGTTCCGAATGGCCGCTCGTCGACGCGGGCGACGAAAAGGCCCTGCTCGACGTGCTGCACAGCGGCAAGTGGGGCCGCACCTCCGGCGGCGGCGCCCGCAATCGCGAGTTCGAAACCGTCTTCGCCCGCCGCATGGCGGCAAAGCACTGCGTCGCCACCTCCTCGGGCACCACCGCGCTCCTCACCGCACTCGGCGCGCTCAACATCGGTCCCGGGGACGAGGTGATCCTTTCGCCCTACACCTTCGTCGCGACGTTCAACGTCATCACCGCCAACTTCGCGCTCCCCGTCTTCGCCGACAGCGACGCCGCCAGTTTCCAGATCGACCCCAAGTCCGTCGCCGCCGCCGTCACACCCGCCACGCGCCTGCTCCTGCCGGTGCACATCGCCGGCACCGCCGCCGACCTCGACGGCCTCCTCGCCGTCGCCCAAGCGAAAAATCTCCCGCTGCTCGAGGATGCCTGCCAAGCCCCGCTCGCCGAGTGGAACGGCCGTCCCGTCGGCACGCACGGCCTCGGCGGCTGCTTCAGTTTCCAGGCCAGCAAAAACCTCACGTCCGGCGAGGGCGGCGCCGTCGTCACCAACGACGACAACTTCGCCCACCTCTGCTACAACTTCCACACGCCCGGCGGCGGCAAACCCGCCCCGAGTTCCGGCCGCGCCGCCAACTACCGGCTCACGGAATTCCAGGCGGCGCTCCTTCTGTCGCAGTGGACCCGCTTCGAAGCGCAGGCGAAAAAACGCGACGCCAACGCCGCGCACCTGTCGAAACTGCTCGCCGAGATTCCCGGCATCGCGCCCGCCAAACTCGCCTCCGGCAATACCCGCAACGGCTGGCATCTCTACATGTTCCGCTACGACGCCGCGCGCTTCTCCGGCTTGCCGCGCGCCAAGTTTCTTCAGGCCCTCGCCAAGGAAGGCGTCGCCGCCAGCAGCGGTTACAGCGCGCTCAATCTCACGCCCCACGTGCAGGCGCTCGCCAAGAATCCGCACTACCTCCGCCTCTACGGCAAGGAAGGCATGGCGCGCTGGCTCGAGCGCTCGCGTTGCCCCGTCAACGACCGCGTGGTCGAGGAGGCGGTGTGGTTCGGACAAACCAAGCTCCTCGGCTCGCGCGCCGAGATGGAGCGCATCGCCGCGGTCGTCGCCAAGGTGCAGAAAAACTCGGGCGCCCTCGCCCGCGCCTGACGCGCGTCCCGCCGTGCCCGGGTTTGCGCTCGCGCCGT
>JBILLY010000421.1:0-4824 GCA_044375835.1 Opitutaceae bacterium | reverse complement strand
CGGCCCATCTTCAACGGCAGCGTCTACCTCGCCGCCCGCGACAGCTCCCTCGAGGGCCGCACCGAAGGCCCGAGCCGCCGCGACACGCCCACGTGGAAGATCCGCCCCGGCTTCGAGTTCTCCTGGATCGTGCCCGTGAACAAACGCTTCGGGTTCACCGTCTCCGCCGGCGCCTCCACCCAATACGTCGAGGGCCCGCTCCTCACCAACACGTGGCGCGGCTCCGGCACCGCCACCAACGGCACGACCTTCCCCGACACCACGCCCGACCGCCCCTACCGCAGCGATTTCCTCGTGCGCATCGAATCCAAGATCGCCGACCGCACCTCCTTCGCCGCCACCGCCGACTACAAACTCAGCCCGACCGACCGTTTCTCGTTTTCGCTCCAATACGGCACCTTCCACACCGACTTCAACCAGCGCTCGCTCACGTTTTCCGTCGGCGGCACCTCCGCCGGAAATTTCTCGCCGACCTTCACCCGCGGCACTGCCGGCGCCGGCGAGGTGCGCGTCTCCAACAGCGGCAACCACCGCTATTCGCGCACCTTCATGCCCACGCTCGCTTGGCGGCACGACGGCCCGCTCTGGAAAATGGAAGGCGGCGTCGGCTCCTCGCACGCACAGAACGAATTCCGCACCTTGGACAAGGGCCGCTTCGGCTCCACCCTCGCCCGCCGCACCGGCGTCACCGTGTCCTTCGCCGACGGGTTTTACCTCCGGCCCAACACCATCACGGTGACCGACCCCGCCACCGGCGCCGCCGTCGATCCCTACAACATCGCCGCCTACGCGCTCAGCACCGCCGGCTCCAGCCCCCAGCTCTCGCGCAACGTCCAAAACACCGCCTACGCCAATCTCCGCCGCGATTTCCATCCCGGTTTCCCGCTCACGCTCAAGGGCGGTCTCGATGCCCGCTCATCGCGCAGCGACAACCGCACGCAAAACGTCGCGGTCAACTTCGTCGGCCCCGACGGCCGCGCCACCACCACGCCCGCCGGTGGCGACGACAGCGCCGCACCCTACCACGACAACTTTTACTACCAGCGCGCCGGCCTCTTCGGCGTGCCCCGCGTCCAGTGGGTGAGCAATGAAACCGTGCTCGACACCTACCGCGCCAACCCCGGCTGGTTCACGAGCGACGACAACGCCCGCTACCGCGCCGAGGTAAACGCCTCGCGCATCTCCCGCGAACTCATCTCCGCCGCCTACCTGCGCGCCGACGCCCAGTTCTTCGACCGCCGCCTCAAGCTCACCGGCGGCGTCCGCGCCGAACAGACCAACGTCACCGCCCGCGGCCCGCTGACCGACCCCACCGGCAATTTCCAGCGCGACGCTTCCGGCCGCGTCGTGACCGTCCCGGCCCCGACGCCCGCCAACCCCGCCGCCCGCACTCCCGTCCTCGTCTTCCCGAACACCGCCGCCAACGCCCTCGCCATCTCCCGACTCACGCTCCTCGACCGCGCGACGCGCGTGGAGAAGGAATACCTCCGCTGGTTCCCGAGCCTCAACGCCGGCTACAATCTCCGCGAAAACCTCATCCTCCGCGCCGCCACCTACTCCTCCGTCGGCCGCCCCGCCTTCACCCAATACTCCGGCGGCGTCACGCTGCCCAACCTCGAGGCCGCGCCCGACCCGCTCAACAACCGCATCACCGTCAACAACGCCGGCATCAAGCCGTGGACCGCCAAGTCCACCAAGGTCTCGCTCGAATACTACTTCGAGCGCGTCGGCCAGATCTCCGTCGGCGCCTTCCGCCGCGATATCCGGAATTTCTTCGGCGCGACGACCTTCGACGCCACGCCCGAGTTTCTCACCCTCTACGGCCTCGATCCCGTCCTCTACGATCCGTTCACCGTCGCGACCCAGCACAACCTCACGACGTCCGTGCGCATGACCGGCGTCGACGTGAACTACCGCCAGGCGCTCACGTTCTTGCCGCGCTGGGCCCGCGGCGTGCAGGTCTTCGCCAACGGCAGCGCCCAGCGCGTCACCGGCGACGGCTCCGCCAACTTCACCGGCTACATCCCGCGCACCGGCAGCTGGGGCATCAGCCTCTCCCGCGAGAACTACAACGTGCGCCTGAATTGGAACTACGTCGGCCGCCAGCGCCGCGGCGCCGTCACCGGCCGCAGCATCGAGCCCGGCACCTTCACCTGGGGCAGCAAGCGCAGCTACATCGATCTCACCGGCGAGTATTCCCTCACGCGCCGCCTCTCCGTCTTCGCCAATCTGCGCAACATCAACGACCCGACCGACGACGTGGAAATCCACGGCCCGACGACCCCGGCCGAAGCCCACTTCCGCCAGCGCGCCGAGTTCGGCTCCCTCTGGACCCTCGGCCTCAAGGGCAGTTTCTGACCCGGATGTTTCACCCTCGAAGGGGTGAAACATTCGCCCTGTCGGGCCGACTTCGTCGGGGTTAGCCGCGACGAGATCGCTCCGCCCGTCGGACGGACGGATAGTTCTTCCGGTATTCTGTTCCTGGCTGTGAAATATCCGGGCTAAAAAACCTCCGCCCCCTCCGCATGTCCCTCCGCTTCGCCCTCTCCCTCTGTTGTCTCCTGCTCGGCCCCTTCCTGCACTCGGCCCGCGCCGCCACCCCCGCCAAGCCCAACATCGTCTACCTCCTCGCCGACGACCTCGGCTACGGCGACATCCAGGCCCTCAATCCCGGCCGCAGCCGGATCAAGACGCCCCACCTCGACCGCTTGGCGGCGCAGGGGATGACATTTACCGATGCGCACAGCGGCTCGTCCGTCTGCACCCCGACCCGCTACGGTCTGCTCACCGGCCGCTACGCGTGGCGCACCCGGCTCCAACGCGGTGTCCTCGACGGCTCCGATGATCCGCCGCTGATCGCCGAAAACCGCCTCACCGTGCCCGCGTTCCTGCGGCAGCACGGCTACACCACCGCCGCGATCGGCAAGTGGCACCTCGGGTTTCTGTCCGAGCGGCCCGCCGGCAGCGCCGCCGTCGCGCCCGCTGCCGCCAAGTCCAACAAGAAGAAGATGGGCGAAAGCGGCCTCCCCGTCGGGTCCCGTATCATCGGCGGGCCGACGACGCGCGGCTTCGATTATTTCTGGGGCTGTTCCAACGCCCGCACCATGTCCGGGCTCATCGAAAACGATCGCGTGATCGAGAACCTGCCCCCGATCGAGATGCTCCCGCGCCTCGAGCGCCAGGCCGTGCGCTATATCGCCGATCACGCCGCTGCCGCGAAGTCCGGGACCCCGTTCTTCCTCTACGTCCCGCTCACCTCGCCGCACACCCCGATTCTGCCCACGCCCGAGTGGCAGGGCAAAAGCGGTCTCGGCGCCTACGGCGATTTCGTGATGCAGACCGATGCGGTCGTCGGCGCCATCCTCGCCGCCCTCGATACCCACGGCCTCGCCGACAACACGCTGGTCGTCTTCACCGCCGACAACGGCTGCTCGCCGCAGGCCGACACCCCCGGCCTCGAAAAGCAGGGCCACTTCGCCAGCGCGCAGTTCCGCGGCTACAAGGCCGACATCTGGGAAGGCGGCCACCGCGTGCCGTTTCTCGTCCGCTGGCCCGGCAAAACCAAGCCCGCTTCCGTCAGCACCCAGTTGATCTGCCACGTCGACCTGCTCGCCACCTGCGCCGAGTTGCTCGGCACCCCGCTGCCGCCGCACGCCGGCGAAGACAGCGTGAGC
Source organism: Opitutaceae bacterium (assembly GCA_044375835.1). Classification (GTDB taxonomy): domain Bacteria; phylum Verrucomicrobiota; class Verrucomicrobiia; order Opitutales; family Opitutaceae; genus ER46. The sequence continues at coordinate 1,150 of JBILLY010000421.1, read as the reverse complement.
CTGCTCCCGGCCCTGCTCGGCACCGACCGGGCACCGCTGCGCGAGGCCGTCGTCCACCACTCGATCCACGGCCTGTTCTCCATCCGCCAGGGCCCCTGGAAACTCGCGCTCTGCCCCGGCTCCGGCGGTTGGGGGACACCGCTCGACGCCGCCGCGCGCGGGACCGGCCTGCCCGAGGTGCAGCTCTACGACCTCGCCGCCGACCCCGCCGAAGCGAACAACGTCCACGCCGCCCATCCCGCCGTCGTCGCCCGCCTCCGCGCGCTGCTCGACCGCTACATCGCGGAAGGCCGCAGCACCCCCGGCCCGCGCCAGCCCAACGACGCCGCCATCGACGTCGTGAAATTCAAATCCCCCGCGTCGCCGCCGTGAAACGCGGCGTGCGCGCCGCTTTCCGTCGCCTCACCATCGAGCATTCGCGCTATCTCGGAGAAATCATCGCCCGGCGTTTCGGCAGGTTCCGCGTGCCCGTTGGCCCGTTCTCATTTACCGGACACGACCGCCCACTCCCTCGCCACCTCCAAGCTCATGCTCCGGCAACGAGCTGCGCAAAAAACGCACCCGTCCAAAGCCGACGTCCGCCAACGCGCGGAATTCGGCGCGCTCTGGACCCTCGGCCTCAAGGGCACGTTTGGAGCCGAGAAGGCACGCGTCGCGACGAGTTGATCGCTTCAGTCGCCCTTGGCCGGCGCGGAAATGCGATTCAGCAACTCGATCGCCACGACCCGTCGCTCGGGCGCGAGCCAATCCAAATGATTGCGGTCGGCATGGGCGAGCAGCGCATCGCGCAGCGTCTCGAACGCGACGGCCGCCGAAGTAACGCCCTCCAGCAGCGCCAACGCCGCCGTCGGCGAAGCCAAACGCGCGAAACGGATGAAGCCGTCGACAGTAAACTGAAACACCCCGGTCGCTTTCGGATTCGCGACACACCACGTAAGCAGCCCAGGCAACACAGCGCGCAAATCGTCCGCTTGATCCCAACACACCTTGACGAAGATATACATCGCGAAGCCGTCGTCCGGCCCAAGTTGGAGCGCCTTGACCGCACATTCCCGAGCCTCGTCCCGCCGATCGCCCAATGCGTCCAACACTTCAGCCAGTCCTACCCAAGGCAGACCAAAGCACTCGTCCAACGCGATGGCTTTGCGAT
>JBILLY010000457.1:0-4544 GCA_044375835.1 Opitutaceae bacterium | reverse complement strand
TCCGCCGTTCCCCGCCCTGACCACCCCCGCTCCGCCCACCCGTCCACCCATGACCCTCCGCCCCCGCTCTAGTCTGCTGCCCGGTCTGCTCGCGCCGCTCTTCGCCGCGCTCCCCCTCGCCGCCCAGGTCGCTCCCTCCGCGCCGGCCTCCACTCCCGCCAAATCCACCGGTTCCGACGACCTCGTCCAGCTCTCCCCTTTCGTCGTCTCCACCGAGAACGAGGCCGGCTGGTCCGCCAACGAAACCCTTTCCGCCACCCGCACCAAGCAGGCGCTGAAGGATGTCCCCGTGAACATCGACGCCATCACCGCCGACTTCATGGAGGACCTCGGCCTCTTCACCGCCGACGAGGTCGCCAACTTCGTCGCCAACGCCTACGCCCCGCCCACCCTCGAGAACGACAACCAGAGCGGCGCCGTCTCGTTCCGCGGCCTCAGCGGCTCCACCGCCGCCCGCAACTACTTCCGGTGGTATATCCCCTCCGACACCTACAACGTCGAGCGCATCGACTTCGGCAAGGGTTCCAACTCCCTCATCTTCGGCGACGTCGACCCCGGCGGCCAGGCATCCGTCTTCACCAAGCGCGCCCAGTTCCGGAACTTCGGCACCTTCCTCTCCCAGTATAACAGCGACGGCGCCTACCGGGTGCAGCTCGACTACAACCGCCGCCTCGCCCGCAATTTCGCCGTCCGCTTCAACGCCGTCCGCCGCCAGGAGCGCACCTTCCAGGACGCCTCCACATTCCAGCTCGCCGGCGAGACACTCACGACCACCTGGCAGCCGCTGAAGGACACGCTCATCCGTGTCGAACTCGAGCAGGGCGACTTCGAAAACGTCCGCGGCTTCGGCGGCGTCACCATTCGCGAACAATCCGCCCGCTCCCGCGCCTACACCAGCGACCGCCTCCACTACACCTCCGACGGCGAGTGGATCGTGCGCGCCCAGCTCCCCGCCGCCGACCGCGCCAACGGCCCCGCCGGCGGTTCCCCTTCGCTCATCGAGGGCGATTTCTTCGACGTCACCATGCGCAACGCCGCCGGCGCCATCGTCGGCACCAAGCGCTTCAACGGCTACCCCAAGCACTACAACCTCCGCGGCTCCTTCGACCGCCAGAACCGCCCCTTCGACACCATCTCCGCCACGATCGAGCAGCGCCTCGGCCCCGTCGGCCTCGAGGTCGCCTACAACCACCAAAAACAGACCGCCATCCGCAACGACAACTTCTTCTCCAGCACCATCAGCGTCGACGTCAACGGCCGCCCCTACATCGAGACCGAATTGGACGAGAAACGCTTCGGCAACATGGTCGACTCCTTCCGCGGCACCGCCGTCTACAAATTCGATAAATGGAAGTGGATGCAGCAGCTCTTCGTCGGCAGCGCCGAATACCGCGAGGACCAGGTGCTCAACTACCGCTTCAACACCTACAACACCTACAACGTAGACCGCGGCGGCACCCTCAACACCAACACCGACCGCGTCCGCCTCCGCCTCTTCCTCGACGACCCGCGCTTCTACTCCCGCGCCCTCTTCGATTCGATGAAGCCGTCCAACCTCCCGTCCACGCCGACCATCACCCTCAAGTCCCTCGCCTCCTTCCCCTCCGGCACCAGCTCGACCGACGGCACCCAGTGGCGCCAGTCCTCCGCCGTCGCCCTCTCCGCCAGCGGCCGCTACTTCAACGGCCGCATCCAGACCTTGATCGGCGCCCGCCACGACTGGAATCGGAATTATGAATACGAAGGCACCCGCACCTTCGGCCCCTACCGCGAGGAAGTCGCCCCGCCCAAGCGCGGCGACGCCCTCCCCGGCGAATACATCGAGAACAAGCAGCTCCGCCTCGAAAACACCTCCATGACCGGTGGCCTCACCGTCGTCCTCACCAAGGACCTCAATTTCTACGGCGTCTACTCCGAGTCCTTCCGCTTCCAGGGCCTCCGCACCTTCGACCGCGAGCGCTTCCCGCCCATCACCGGCGTCACCAAGGAGGTCGGCCTCAAGGGCTCCTTCTGGCAGGACAAGGCCAGCATCAACCTCGGCGTCTTCGACATCGACCGCCAGAACGTCGCCCTCAGCTGGAACGGCGTCATCGATTTCAACACCGCCGAGATCGAGGACCTCATGAATCCCAACAACATCCTCCCCGGCGATCCCCGCTACAAATACGGCGAGGAGGGCACCGCCAGCGCCGCCCGCTACTACAGCTCCACCGAGAATTCCCGCGGCGCCGACGTCACCCTCAACGTCCGTCCCGTCCGCGGCCTCCAGCTGCGCTTCACGCTCGCCCGCACCCAGGTCACCGGCCTGCCCAATCTCGATTCCTTCCGCGGCTACTACGAGGCCGCCGTCGCCCGCGGCAACGAATCCCCCGCCCTCCTCAACGAGGCCAAGACGCTCCTCGACTCCCTCGACATCGACCAAAAGCCCACCGGCCCCCGCGCCTCCCCGTGGTCCGCCAGCTGGGTCGTCGACTACGCCTTCTCCCGCGACGCCTGGAAACCCCTCCGCGGCGCGCGCGTCGGCCTCAACGGCAGCTGGCGCGACGACTACCTCTTCGGCATCGCCAACGGCCAGTCGCTCGCCGGCGGCTCGACCCACCTCGTCCACGGCTACGTGATGCGCGACCAGAAAATCTGGAACCAACAGGTCCGCGCCCGCCTCGGCTTCCGCAACCTCACCGACCTCGAGAACGGCAAGCTCCGCAAAACGAGTTTCACCACCCTCGCCACCGGTCAGAACGTCTACCGCTACAGCTACGTCGTCCCCCTCCAGGTCGACCTCAGCCTGACCGTGCGGTTCTGATTCGTTTCGGAGCAAGGCCCTGCGGCATCGCGGCGCGCTTGGAAACAGGAGGCCGACGGCTTGGCCCGCCCAGCGCCGCTCCCGGGCGGCGCACGCCGCGCGCCGCTGCTTTTTTGATTAGCCTCCGCCCTCGTCGGTCGTTCTCCTGCTCGCTCAGCGCCACGAGCGCGCTTACCTCGCCCCCATGTCCCTGATCCTCTTCCTCGCCGTCTCCGGCGTCATCCTCGGCCTCGCCTACCGCTGGTATGGCCGCGTCTTGGCCAACTTTCTCGGGCTCGACAATCGCACGCCCACTCCCGCGCACGCCAAGCGCGACGGCCTCGACTACGAGCCGGCCAGCCGCAACTGGCTCCTGCCCCAGCATTTTTCCGCCATCGCCGCCGCCGGGCCCATCGTGGGACCGATCCTCGCCGGCACAATGTTCGGGTGGCTGCCGGCGTGGATCTGGATCATCGTCGGCGCCATCCTCGTCGGCGGGGTGCACGATTTGACGACCCTCGTCGCCTCGGTGCGGCACGACGCCAAGTCGATCGCGGAGGTCGTGAAGCGCTACATGAACCGGCGGGCCTACCTGCTCTTCCTTTCGTTCATCTGGGTCTCGCTCGTCTACGTCATCATCGCGTTCACGGACGTCACCGCCGGCACCTTCGTGCAGAAGGGCTCCACCGCCGATGCCGCCGCGCCCGGGCCGGCCGTGGCGACGTCGTCGATTTCGTATCTCGGCCTCGCGCTCGTCATGGGCCTCTGCATGCGGAAATTCAAGTTGGGCGAGGGCAAAGCCCAGCTGATCTTTCTGCCGCTCGTCGTCGGCGCGATCATCGTCGGCCCGATGTTGCCGTTCGATCTCGGCGCCCTCACCGGCGCCGCGCGGCCCCAGGTCATGTGGGACCATGTGCTGCTGATCTACTGCTTCTTCGCCGCGCTCTCCCCGATGTGGCTGCTGATGCAGCCGCGCGGCGCCCTCGGCGGTTATTTTCTCTACGTGATCGTGATCGTCGGCGTCCTCGGTGTCGTGGTCGGCGGCCTCAACGGCACCCTCACGATCGCCGCGCCGGCCGTGTCCTCGGCCAATTTGTTCACCTACAACGGCACCCTGCCGCCGCTCCTGCCCGTGCTCTTCATCACGATCGCCTGCGGCGCGTGCTCGGGCTTCCACTCGATCGTCGCCAGCGGCACCACGTCGAAGCAACTCGACCGCGAGACCGACGCCAAGCCCGTGGCCTACGGCGGCATGCTGCTCGAATCGTTCCTCGCCTGCATCTCCCTCGCCACCGTGATGATCTTGGCCAAGCCCACCGGCCGCCCCGACATCACCTACGCGGACGGCATCGGCATTTTCATGAATCAAGCCACCTTCGGCCTGATCTCCGTGGAGATGGCGCGCCAATTCGGGCTGCTCTGCTTCGCGACGTTTGTTTTCGACACCCTCGATGCGTGCACCCGTCTCGCGCGCTACGTGCTCATGGAGCTCACCGGCTGGACCGGGAAATTCGGCATGGTCGCGGCCACCGTCCTCACCCTCGCCCTCCCCGCGGTAGTCGTGAGCCTGCCTCCCGCCATGGTCGGCGGGCAGGAAATTCCGATCTGGCGCGCCTTCTGGGGACTCTTCGGCAGCTCCAACCAACTGCTCGCCGCGCTCGCGTTGCTGGGCGTGACGGTATGGCTGCACCGCAAGGGCAAGTCCCTCTGGTTCACGCTCGGGCCGACGATTTTCATGCTCGGCATGACGATGTGGAGCCTC
>JBILLY010000895.1:0-2683 GCA_044375835.1 Opitutaceae bacterium | reverse complement strand
GACAACCGGAGCGGCCGGGAGTTGCTATCCCCCGGTCAAAATAATTTTGAACGATTTCCGGCCGCACGGGCGCTCCTCTGGTCCGGCGACGCCCCGGGGCGGACGCCGGGCGCGGTCCGGTTACTTTTTGACGAATTCGTCCGCCTGCCCGGTCGCTTTGCGCAGGGCCGCGACGGATACGTTGTAGGTGTAGTAGGCCTGCAGCTGGTTGTTCTTGGCCGTCGTCAGGTCGACCTGCGCTGCGAGCACGTCGAGCTGCGTGCCCGTGCCGGCGTTGTAGCGTGCGTTCGCCAGCCGGACGGACTCCGTCGCCTGCTCCACCACGCGCGCCGACGCCTCCGCCAGCTCCGTCGCTTGCTGCCAGCGCGAATGCGCCCGGCGCACCTCGACGTCGACGGCCAGCTTGGCCTCCTCGAACGCCAACCGCACCTGCTCCTGGGCAGACTTCGCCTGCGCGACCCGGCCCTGCGTGCTGCGACCGTCGAAGATATCCCACTGCGACTGCACGCCGACCAGCCAGCCGCTGTTGGAGTCGCCGAAGCGATCGGTCGCACCTCTGCGCAGTTGCCACCCGCCGAAGGCCGAGACGTTGGGCTGGAAACCCGATTTCGCGGCGGTCACCGACTCGACGCGCGCCTCCACCAGTTTCGCGAGACGCTCCAGATCGGGGCGATTGGCCCGGGCGGAGTCGAATGCCGTCTGCAGGTCGAAGGTCTGCGGCACGAAATCGAGCGTTCCCTCGAAATTGGGCACCTTGCGCGTGGCCTCCGGCGTGTTGGTCGTGAACCCGAGCGTCTGGCGCAGCGTCTCGATCGAGAGGCGGTAGTCGTTGCGGGCCGTGATGAGCGGCACCTTGGCGTTGGCGACCGCGACTTCGGCGCGGAGCTTCTCGAAGCTCGACACGGTGCCGGCCTCGAAACGGTCGGTGGCCGTCTTGAGCTGCTGCTGCAGCAGCTCGAGGTTCGACTCCTGCACCTTGATCTGCTCCCGGGCGAACAGCACGCCGTAGAAGGCGGTGCGCACCTGGAGGAGCGCATCGTTGATCGCCGCCTGCAGATCGAGCAGGGCGGCGTCCCGCGTGAGCTTGGCGCCTTTGACGCCGGCGCGGACACCGCCGCCGGCGTAGATCACCTGCGACGCCGTGAGGCTGATTTGCCAGCCCTGGCTGCCGGCCGGAAACGTCGACGAGATCTCCTTGTCGTTGAGCTGGTAGGCGGCCGCAGCCGAGACATTGGGCACCGTCGCGGCGGATACCTCGACCAGCACGCCGTCCTGCTGCCGGATGCGCTCCCGCGCCTGGCGGATCGCGAAGTTGTTTTCCAACGCGAAGCCGACTGCGGTCTTCAAATCGAGCGAATCGGGCACGGGTTGTTGCGGCGACGGCTGCGCCTGCGCCACGAGGCACGTCAGGGAAAGGGCGGCCAGCGAAGCGCCGACCGGCGAGAAATGATGGCGGGCAAGTTTCATGGGATTTACTTGGCGGGAGCCGGGAGGGAATCGACCGCCGCGGCGGCGGTCGGCACGCGGACTTTGGCGTGGTCGCGGGCGATAAGGATATAGAAGGCGGGCACCACGTAGAGCGTGAAGACGGTGCCGACCGCCATACCGATCACGAGCACCCAGCCGATGCTGTTGCGGGCGGCGGCGCCCGGGCCCGTCACGAAGATGAGCATCACGTGACCGAAGACCGTCGCGGCCGAAGTCATGAGGACCGGCCGCAGGCGGGTGGCGGCGGCGCGGCGGATCGCCTCGCGCTTGGCCACGCCCTGCTCCTGGAGCGTGTTCGCGAATTCGACGATCAGGATGCCGTTCTTCGCGATCAGGCCGACGAGCGTGATGAGTCCGATCTGGGAGTAGATGTTGAGGGTCGTCTCGCCGAGAAACACCGGGAGCATCGCGCCCACGATCGCCAGCGGCACGGAGCCGAGCAGGATCACGAACGGATCGCGGAAGCTGTTGAACTGCGCGGCGAGCACGAGGAAGATGAGGATGAGCGCCAGCATCGCGGCCTGCCAGAGCGCGTCGCCCTCGTAGCGCAGTTGGCGGGACTGGCCGCCGTAGTCGATCGAGTAGCCGGCGGGGAGGATCTCGGCCGCCTTCTGCTCGAGCTTCTTGAGCGCGGCGTCGATGCTGGGGCCGACGCCGGTGATCTTGATGGAGTTGAGCTGCTGGAAGCGGTTCAGCGTGCGCGGCTGCACCGTGTGGTTGAGCGTCGCGATCGTCGACAGCGGGATCAGCTGCCCCTGCGGGCCGCGGATATGGTAGTCGAGCAGCTGCTCGGCGTTGAGGCGCTCGGCGCGCTCGACCTGCGGGATCACGCGATAGCTGCGGCCGTCGTTGACAAAGCGGTTCACATAGCCGCCGCCGAGCATCGAGCCGAGGTCGCGGGCGACGTCGGTCAGGTTGAGGCCCATCGAAGCGACCTTCTCTTTGTCGATCTCGATCTCCACCTGCGGCAGGTCGAACTTCAGGTCCGTGTCGGCGAAGTAGAAGGTCGGCGCGCCGCCGCCGGCGTTGGCTTCGGTGTTGGCGTAGAGCACGAGTTGCTGGGCGAATTCCTGCATCTCCTTGTGGTCCGCCGTCGAGCGAACCACGAATTCGATCGGGAACTGGCCGCCCGAGGGCAGCGGCTCGGGCGTCGTGATGACGACGTTCATGCCCGGCACCGTGGCCGCCGGGCCCT
>JBILLY010000009.1:0-19035 GCA_044375835.1 Opitutaceae bacterium | reverse complement strand
CGCGGCGCCGCCCCCCGCCAAAGACTCCACCGTCGCCGGCAACTACTTCGTCTCCAACTACCCGCCTTTCTCCTTCTGGTCCGAAAACCAAAAATCCGAAGTCGCCGCCGCCCTCGACTCCGCCCCCGCCCCCGGCGCCAAGCTCGGCCTCTACCACCACATCCCGTTCTGCCGGAAACGCTGCCACTTTTGCTACTTCCGCGTCTACACCGACAAGAACGCCAAAGACATCCAGACCTACCTCGACGCCACCGTCGCCGAGCTCCGCGCCCACGCCGCCCGCCCCCTCATCCGCGGCCGCAAGCCCCACTTCATCTACTTCGGCGGTGGCACTCCGTCCTACCTCAGCGCCCGCCAACTCACCGAGCTCACCGACCAGCTCAAAGCCATTCTCCCCTGGGACGCCGCCGAGGAAATCGCCTTCGAAGGCGAGCCCGGCACCCTCAACGCCGCCAAGCTCGCCGCCATCAAACAGGTCGGCGTCACCCGCCTCAGCCTCGGCGTCGAAAACTTCGACGACCACATCCTCGATCTCAACGGCCGCGCCCACCGCGCCCCCGAGGTCTACACCGCCTACGAACGCGCCCGCGCCGAGGGCTTCGCCCAGATCAACATCGACCTCATCGCCGGCATGGTCGAGGAGACCGAGGCCAACTGGCAGCGCAACATCGCCGAGACCCTCAAGCTCCGCCCCGACAGCGTCACGATCTACCAGATGGAAGTGCCCTACAACACGACCATCTACAAAGAGATGAAAACGGCCGGCAAACTCGTCGCCCCCGTCGCCGACTGGGCCACGAAGCGCCGCTGGGTCAAAGAAGCCTTCGCCGCCCTCGAATCCGCCGGCTACACCGTCGGCAGCGGCTACACCGCCGTCCTCGATCCCGCCCGCACCAAATTCGTCTACCGCGACGAACTCTGGCGCGGCGCCGATCTCATCGGCCTCGGCGTCGCCTCCTTCTCCCACGCCGCCGGCGTCCACTACCAGAACCTCACCGAGATCGAGACCTACCTCGCCGCCGTCGCCGCCGGCGACCTCCCCGTCAAACGCGCCTTCCGCACCACCCGCGAGGAGATGATGATCCGCGAGTTCATTCTCCAGATGAAGCTCGGCCGCGTGTCGCTCGCCTACTTCGCCGACAAATTCGGCGTCGACCTCGCCCGCCGCTTCGAGCCCCAGCTCGCCCACCTCGCCGCCGAGGGTTTCCTCGCCGTCGACTCCGCCGCCATCACCCTCTCCCGCGACGGCCTGCTCTGCGTCGACACGCTGCTCCACGAGTTCTTCCTGCAACACCACCGCACGTCGAAGATCGTCTGACCCCGCCCAACCACCTTCTCTCGCCCCACGGCTACCCGCCTCTTTTTGCGCCCGCTTGCGCCTCCTTGCGGCCATCTCTCCGCCTCGTCCCTCGCTCTCGCACTCCTGCCTCCCGCCTCGTCCGTTCGCTTGCCCGCCGCAGGTCAGCTCCACCGCTCCCTCTCCCTTCCGCGAACTCCGTCCGCCCCCCGCGCTCCCGCCGCATGTCTCCCGCCGCCGCTCCCGCCCTCGCCGTCGGCGTGCCCACCGCGCTCACCGCCTATCTCCGCGACGCCTGCCGCCTTCCGCTCGAGGCCTTCACCCCGCTCCCCGGCGCCGCGCTCCCGGCCCCCGCCCGCGCCCTCCTCGACCACGCGCGTGACATGACGTCCACGCTCGCCGACTACCACGGCAGCCCGCTCCGCGTCGAAGTGCTCCAGTCCCACCGCCCGCCCGGCACCGATCTCTACCTGCGCGAAGTCTTCCTCCGCACCGCCCCCGCCGGCCAACTCGTCGAATACGGCGTCCTCGCCGTCGCGCTCTCCGCCTTCACCGCCCCCCAACGCGACGCCATCGCGTCCGGCCGCGCCCCGCTCGGCGCCTTGCTCCACGAGTTTCGCCTCCCTTTCCTCAGTTCGCCCCTCGGTTTCTTCGCCGCCTCTCCCACCGACCTCGCCGCCACTCCCCTCGCCGCCGCCGTGTCCCCGACCACCGCCTGCCCCGGCCGCCTCAACCGCCTCTACCTCCCCTCCGGCCTCACCCTCGCCTGGATCCTCGAAATCCTCCCGCCCACGTCGCCCCGTCCCTGACCACCGCACCCCATCGATTCCGCCTCCTCGCTGGCGCGGCGCGCATCCTGCCCGTGACTTGTCACTCATCACTCGTCACTCATCACTAGTCCCCCGTCCCTCGCCCCCTATCACTTCCGGATGATGCTCGTATTCCTCACCGCCGGCACCGGCAGCTACTACTGCGGCGCATGCATGCGCGACAACGCCCTCGCCCGCGAACTCATGCGCCTCGGGCACGACGTCACCCTCGCGCCCATGTATCTCCCGCTCATGCTCGACGAGGAGACCCTCGCCGGCGCCGAGCGCATCCCCGTGTTCTTCGGCGGCATCAATGTCTTCCTCCAGCAGAAGATCCCGCTCTTCCGCCACACCCCCGCCTGGCTCGACCGCCTCTTCAATTCCACCGGCCTGCTCAAATGGGCCGCGCGCCACAGCCACATGACCTCCGCCCGCGACCACGGCGAGATGGCCCTCCAGATGCTCGATGTCGACGCCAGCCCCCTGCGCAAGGAACTCGACAAACTCATGGAGTGGCTCGCCGTCATCGAAAAGCCCGACGTCGTCTGCCTCTCCAACGCCCTCCTCGCCGGCTTCATCCCCGAGCTCAAGCGCCGCCTCGGCGCCCCCGTCGTCACCTTCTTCCAGGGCGAAGACACCTTCCTCGACGGCCTGCCCGAGCCCTTCCGCACCCGCTGCTGGGATGCCCTCCGCGCCCGTATCCGGGATTCGGATCTCCTCCTCTCCCCCACCCGCTACTACGCCGACTTCATCGCCGGCCGCCTCGGTCTCGCCCCCGCCGCCATCCAGGTCGTTTACAACGGCATCCAGCTCGCCGGCTACACCCCCGCCGCGCCGCCCGCCGTCCCCGTCGTCGGCTACCTCGCCCGCCTCAGCCGCGAAAAGGGCCTCGGCCACGTCGTCGATGCCTTCATCGCCCTCGCCCGCGACCTCGGCGACCCCACCACCCGCCTCCAGCTCGCCGGCGCCGCCACCGCCGGCGACCAACCGTTCATCGAGCAACAAAAACAACGCCTCGCCGCCGCCGGCCTCGCCGACCGCGTCGCCTGGCACCCCAACCTCTCCCGCGACGAAAAAGCCGCCTTCCTCCGCGGCCTCACCCTCTTCTCCGTCCCCGTCCAATACCCCGAAGCCTTCGGCCTCTACCTCGTCGAAGCCCTCGCCTCCGGCGTCCCCGTGGTCCAGCCCGACGCCGCCGCCTTCCCCGAACTCATCGCCGCCACCGGCGGCGGCCTCTGCGTCCCGCCCCGCGATGCCCTCGCCCTCGCCCGCGCCTGGCAAGCGCTCCTCGCCGACCCCGCCCGCCGCGCCGCTCTCGCCCGCGCCGGCCGCGCCGCCGTCGAGGAAAAGTTCAGCGCCCCCACCATGGCCGCCGCCTTCCTCCGCACTCTCGCCCCCGTCACCCGCGCCTGAGTGAGCGCCGGGGTATTCCCCGGAACCAGCCCTCTGCCACCCCTCCTCCCTCCACCCTTTTTCGTGTCTTTCGTGTAGTTCGTGGTGCGCCCCTTCCTCCGCCCTATTTTCCCCGCGCGCCTATTGGCGCCTTTCAACGTCCCCTCGCCCTCCGATCTCTTGCGCATCTTTGCGGCCATCCCCGCTCCCTTTCCGCCCCACCCCTCCTCCCTCCATCCTTTTTCGTGTCTTTCGTGTGATTCGTGGTGCGCCCCTTCCTCCGCCCCCTTTTTCCCGCTCACCGCTCGACGCCCTTCAACTTCCCCTCGCTCTCCGATTTTTTGAGCGTTTTGTCGCCCCTCCTCCGTATCGTCGCGCTTCCGCCCTGCCATGACCGCCGCTCCCGCCTCCGTCGCCCCTCCCGCGCCCGCCCATTTTCGCCACCGGCGCATGGTCGAGTTCGCCGACACCGACCTCGCCGGCATCGTCCACTTCGCGAATTTCTTCCGCTACGTCGAAAGCGCCGAGCACGCCTTCGTCCGCTCCCTCGGCTTCAGCATCCACTCCTCCGCCGGCAGCACCCACGACGGCTGGCCGCGCCTCGAGGTGAGCTGCCAATACCTCAAACCCGCCCGCTTCCAGGAAACCCTCGAGATCGCCCTGCGCCTCGAGGAACTGCGCACCACCAGCCTGCGCTATAGTTTCGAAATCACCTGCGTGGACGATCCGGCGCGCGGCGTGCTCGCCACGGGCCGTTTCGCCATCATCCACGTCTCGCTCGACACCGCCACCCGCACCCTCACCAAGTCGCCCATCCCCCCCGCCCTCCGCGCCAAACTGGAGTCCCTACTACCGCCCCCCGCCTGACCCTTCTCCGCCCCGTCCGCCCTGCCCCGACTTTCAACTTTCAACCTTCAACGTTCACCCCCATCTCCCACCTCCCATGAACTGGCTCTTCTACGCCCTTCTCACCGTCGCAACCTGGGGACTCTACGGCGTCTACCTCCACAGCGGACAAATGGCCATGGGCGACCCCGTCAACGGCCGCTACAAGGCCTTCCTCCTCGTCGGCGTCGCCTACTTCATCATCGCCGTCCTCGCCCCGCTCCTCGTCCTCAAAGCCAACGGCTCCGACTTCAACTTCCCCTCCAAGGGCATCTGGCTCTCCCTCTTCGCCGGCGCGCTCGGCGCCATCGGCGCCTTCGGCATCTTGCTCGCCTTCGGCGCCAAGGGCACGCCCACCGTCGTCATGGCCATCGTCTTCGCCTGCGCGCCCATCGTGAACGCCATCGCCTCCATCGTCATGCATCCGCCCAAGGGCGGCTGGGGCGGCGTCGCCTGGCAGTTCTGGCTCGGCGCCATCCTCGCCATCGGCGGCGGCGCCCTCGTCAGCTACTACAAGCCCGCCCCGGCCCCCAAGTCCGCCAAGGCTCCCGCCTCCGCCGTCGCGCCGGCCAAGCCCGCCGCCTCCTGAGCGCCATGACCGGCCTGGCGCAGGCGCAGCTCGCGGCCCTCAACCGCCTCGTCGCCGCCATCGCGCCTACCAACCGCTTCTACCGCCCGCGCCTCGCCGCCGCGGACGGCCTCGGCGGCTTCGCCTCCCTCGCCGACTTCTCCGCCCGCTTTCCCTTCACCACCAAGGACGAACTCGCCCGCGACCAGCTCGACTACCCGCCCCACGGCACCGTCCTCACGTATCCGGACGCCAGTTACACCCACTTCCACCAGACCAGCGGCACCAGCGGCCGCCCGCTCGTCTGGCTCGACAACGCCGCCAGCTGGCAGTGGCTGCTCGACAACTGGAAAACCATCTGGCGCAGCGCCGGTGCCCGGGCCGGCGATGCCGTGTTCTTCGCGTTTTCCTTCGGCCCCTTCCTCGGCTTCTGGACCGCCTTCGACTCCGCCCAGCAACTCGGCCTGCGCACCATCCCCGCCGGCGGCATGGGCAGCGGCGAGCGCCTCCGCTTCCTCCTCGCCCAACGCCCGCGCATCCTCTGCTGCACCCCCACCTACGCGCTGCGCCTCGCCGACGTCGCCCGTCAGGAAGGCCTCGATCTCGCCCGCTCCGGTGTCGAGCTCGTCATGGTCGCCGGCGAACCCGGCGGCAGCGTGCCCGCCATCCGCGCCCGCATCGAGCAGGGCTGGCCCGGCGCCCGCGTCGTCGATCACCACGGCATGACCGAAGTCGGCCCCGTCTCCCACGGCACCCCCGACCACCCGACGCTCCTCCGCGTCATGCACGACCGCTACTTCTGCGAGGTCCTCCAGCCCGGCACCAATACCCCCGTCCCCCTCGGCGCCACCGGCGAACTCGTCCTCACCACCCTCGGTCGCGACGCCTGCCCCCTCCTCCGCTACCGCACCGGCGACCTCGTCCGCCCCATCATGCCGGACGCGCCGCCCCCGCCGTCGTCGGCGCCGCAGTCCGTCGCGGACATCCCCTTCGCCCTCGACGGCGGCATCCTCGGCCGCGCCGACGACATGGTCATCGTCCGCGGCGTGAATGTCTACCCCGCCGCCGTCGACGCCGTCGTCCGCGCCCACGGCGGCATCCGCGAATACCAGGTCGAGATCGACCAACGCCCCGCGCTCCCCGAGATCCGCCTCCGCTTCGAGCCGCTCGACGCCGCCAGCGACCCGACCGCCGATTTTACCGCCCGCCTGCGCACCGCCTTCCCGATCCGCATCGCCGTGGAATGTGTCCCCGCCGGCTCCCTGCCCGTCCAGGAATTCAAAGCCCGCCGCTGGAAAATCCTCCGCTAGCCCGCCCATCGCCCCCTCGGTCGGGCGAACCGTCCCGGTGAACCGTCGCGCCGCAACCGCGCCCCGTCCCGAAAAGTTTCCCCGCAGTTGCGACGCCCCCGCCCGCCCGCACCGTCCCCCTTATCGCCCCTCGCCCCTCTCATCACTCGTCACTCATCACTCGTCACTCTGCCTGCCCCCCAATGATCGCCGCCTCCCGCGTCTCCAAAACCTACGCCACGCCCGCCGGCCCCGTCTCCGTCCTCCGCGACCTCGATCTCGCCGTCGCCCCCGGTGAAGCCGTCGCCATCGTCGGCCCCTCCGGCAGCGGCAAGACCACGCTCCTCAATCTCCTCGGCGCCCTCGACCAACCATCCTCCGGCTCCCTCGCGATCGACGGCACCGACCTCGCCACCCTCGACGCCACCGCCGCCGCCCGCTTCCGCAACCGCACCGTCGGTTTCATCTTCCAGCTCCACTACCTGCTCCCGCAGTGCACGATCCTGGAAAACGTCCTCGTGCCCCGCCTCGCCGGCGGCTGGGACGAACCCGCCGCCGCCGTCCGCGCCCGCGCCGAAGCCCTCCTCGAAGAGGTCGGCCTCCGCGACCGCCTCACCCATCTGCCCTGGCAGCTCAGCGGCGGCGAACAACTCCGCGTCGCCATCGCCCGCGCCCTCATCAACCGCCCCAAGGTCATCCTCGCCGACGAACCCACCGGCTCCCTCGACCCCGCCACCGGCGAACGCATCGCCGATCTCCTCCTGCGCACCAACGCCGCCGCCCGCGCCGCCCTCGTCGTCGTCACCCACAACCCCGGCCTCGCCGCCCGCCTCAATCGCACCCTCCGCCTCGACTCCGGCCGCCTCGTGGAGTGAACCCACGGAAAAATCCCAAACGCCAAACCTCCAAACACCAAGAAACGCGCCCGCCTTCCACCCACCGCCCGTGCGCGCCAAGCGCTAAACGTCCGCGCCCGACCCGTCGTAAACGAGCGCTCCCCGCGCCCCGCGCTCCCGATTCCGCACCTCCTTGACCGCCCGCGCGCCTATAGGCGCCTTTCGCCCCCCTCCCGCCCTCCGCTTCCTTGCGCCTCTTTGCGGCCCCTCTCCCCGCCGCCCGTCGCCCCTCTCATCACTCATCACCCGTCACTCGTCACTCCTTCATCCCCTCCTCCCGAGATGACCGTCCCGCGCTTCCTCCTCCGCAGCGTCCTCCACTACCGCTTCGCCTACCTCGGCGTCTTCGCCGGCGCCGTCCTCGGTGCCACCGTTCTCCTCGGCGCCCTCTTCGCCGGCGATTCCGTCGCCGCCTCGCTCCGCCGCATCGCCGAACAACGCCTCGGTCGCACCACCCACGTGCTCGCCGCCGGCGACCGCTTTTTCCGCGACGCCCTCGCCGCCGACTTCGCCGCCGCCGCCCGCGTCGACGCCGCGCCCGTCCTCCTCGCCCGCGGCACCGCCACTCGCCCCGATACCCGCGCCGCCGCCAACCAGGTCCAGCTCCTCGGCATCACGCCCGCCTTCTGGACCTTCGCCCCGACACCACCCGCGATCACCCTCTCCGCCGCCAAGTCCGAAGCCGCCGTCAACGAAACCCTCGCCCGCCGCCTCGGCCTCTCGGTCGGCTCCACCCTCGTCGTCCGCCTCCGCAAACCCGGCGTGCTCGCCGGCAACGCCCCCATCGCCGGCGCCGATCCCAAGCTCGAGTCCGTCCGCCTCACCGTCGCCGCCATCGTCGGCGACGCCGCCTTCGGCCGCTTCAACCTTGAGGCCACCCAAGTCCCCCCGCCCTCCGTCTACCTCCCGCTCGAACTCCTCCAGTCCGCCTTCGCCCGCCCCGGCCGCGCCAACCTCCTCCTCCTCGCCGCTCCCATCGGCTCCGATTCCGGCTCTCAGCTCTCAGCTCTAAGCTCTCAGCTCTCGGGCAGCCTTCGGCTCCCCGACTACGGCCTCACCCTCAAGTGGCGCGAGCGCGCCGCCGCCTTCGACCTCGTCTCCGAGCACATCTTTCTCGATCCCGCCGCCTCCGCCGCGCTCACCGCCGCCGTCCCTTCCGCCGCCCCCGTCATCTCGTATCTTATCAACGAATACCGCGTCGGCGACCGCACCGCCCCCTACGCCATCGGCGGCGCCGCCGCCCCCGCCGCCGCCCCCTTCCTCCCCGCCGACCTCGGTCCGCGCGAGGTCGTGCTCAACCAGTGGCTCGCCGACGACCTCGCCGCCCGCGTCGGCGACGAACTCCGCGCCACGTATTTCCAGACCGGCGCCGCCGATACCCTCGTCGAAAAGTCCGCCGCCTTCCGCGTCCGCGCCATCGTTCCCCTCGCCGGCCTCGCCGCCGACCGCGACTGGATGCCCGATTTCCCCGGCATCGCCGACGCCAAGTCCCAGAGCGAGTGGGACCCCGGCCTCCCGCTCGACCTGAAGAAAATCCGCCCCCACGACGAAAAATACTGGGACGACCACCGCGGCACCCCCAAGGCCTGGTTCTCCCTCGCCGCCGGCCGCGAACTCTGGGGCACACGCTGGGGCGATCTCACCGCCCTCCGCTTCGCCCTTCCCGCCGCCGACGCCGCCGGCCTCGAGCGCACGCTCCTCGCCGCCCTCCGCCCTGAGCACAATCAACTCTTCCTGCGCGACGTCCGCGCCAGCGCCGCCGCCTCGGCCCAGTCTGCCGTCGACTTCGGCGGCCTCTTCCTCGGCCTCAGCTTCTTCCTCATCCTCGCCGCCCTCGGCCTCGTCGCCATGCTCTTCCAGCTGGGCCTCCTTCAGCGCAACCGCGAGGACGCCCTGCTCGGCGCCGTCGGCCTGGCCGGCCCGCAGCTCCTCCGCTGGCGCCTCGGCGAGGCCGTCGTGATTCTCCTCGCCGGCCTCCTCGTCGGCCTGCCGCTCGCCGCGCTCTACACCCGCGGCATCTTGCGCTTCCTCGAGACGATCTGGGCCGGCCAGGGCGCCGGTCCCACCTTCGCCTTCGCCGCCACGCCCGCCTCCATCGCCATCGGCGCGGTCGCGTTTCTCCTCTGCTCGCTCGGCGCCATCTGGCTCGCCCTCCGTCGCCAGGCCAAGCGCGCCCTCTCCATCCGCCTCGCCGCCGGCGTCGAGGAAACCGCGCCCGCCGCCCACCTCCGCCGCAACTCCCTCCGCCTCGCCGTCGCCGCCCTCGTCGTCGGTGCCGGCGCGCTCGCCGCCTCCGGCCGCGGCCTGCCCGCCCAAGGCGCCTTCTACCTCGCCGGTTTCGCCGGCCTCGTCGCCGGACTAGCCGCCTGCCGCGCTTGGCTCGCGCGCCCGCCCGCCGCCGGCACCGTCGCCCTCGATGCCGCCGCCCTCGGCGCCCTCAACCTCAAGGCCCGCCGCAGCCGCAACCTCACCGTCGTCGGCCTCATCGCCGTCGCCGTCTTCATGGTTCTTTCGGTCGCCTCCTTCCGCAAACACGTCGGCGCCGACTGGCTCACCCGCGCCAGCGGCACCGGCGGTTTCGCCTTCTGGCTCGAGACCACGCTGCCGCAAAACCCCGCGCGCGACGGCTCCACCCAGGGCTTCGAACTCTTCGGCCGCGCCGCCGCCGACCTTGGCGCCGTCGTCCCCTTCCGCGCCGGCGCCGGCGACAACGTCAACTGCTTCAACCTCAACACCACCCTCCAGCCGCGTCTCCTCGCCACGGATACAGCCAAACTCGCCGCCCTCGGCGCCTTCAAAATTCGGCTCTGGTCCGACCTGCCCGCTCCCGCCACCCCGCCCGCCGCCGCCCTGCCCGCTCCCGCCACTCCGCCTGCCGCCGCCCCGGCGACCACTCCCGCCGCAACCACTCCCGCCGCGGCCCCGCCCACCGCCTCCGGTTCGGTCTCAGCTCCCGGTTCGGTCTCAGATCCCAGTTCAGTCTCAGATCTCAAATCTCCCATCTCAAATCCCAGCCCCTGGTCCCGCCTCGCCGCCCCCACCGCCGCCGGCGCGATCCCCGCCTTGGTCGACGAAAACACCCTGCTCTGGGCCCTGAAGCGCAAACTCGGCGACGTCCTCGACTACACCGACGAGTCCGGCCGCCCCTTCACCGTGCAGCTCGTCGGCGTGCTCCCCGATTCGATTTTCCAGGGCCACCTCGTCGTCGACGAGCGCCTCTTCCTGCAGAAATTCCCGTCGAGCGCCGGCTATACGCTCTTCCTCGCCGACGCGAAAAACCCCGCCGGCGACCTCGTCGCCCTCCGCGACCGCCTCGCCACCGCCGCCACCGATGCCGGCGCCAAGGTCGAGCTCACCCGCGACATCCTCGCCGCCTTCCACGGCATCGAGAACACCTACATCGCCATCTTCAACGTCCTCGGCGCCCTCGGCCTCGTGCTCGGCAGCCTCGGCCTCGCCATCGTCGTCGCCCGCAACCTCCGCGAGCGCCGCGACGAATTCGCGGTGCTCGCCGCGATCGGCCTGCCCCGCGCCGTGCTCGCGCGCATGGTCTACGCCGAGTTCTCGCGCCTCGTCGTCTGGGGCCTCGCGATCGGCGCCGTCGCCTCCGTGGTCGCGATCTGGCCGAGCCTCACCGCGCTCCCCGCTGCGCCGACCGTCGCGTTGATCGCCGCGATGCTGGCCGGCGTCGTCGTGCTCAACCTGCTCTGCGGCTGGCTGGTCTTCCGCTGGTCCACCCGCACCCTCCGCCCCGGCCTCGGCAGCGCCTAGCCCGGCGCGCCGGCGAGCCGCAGTCCCGGTCGCCGACGCTCCACGCGAGGACGCCGGTCGACGAACGTCCGTCGCACCGTATCCGATGTCGGACGCCGCTCGCGTCCCCCCCCGCCGATCCAAGCCCGGACGGTGTCCGCCCGCGCCCCTTACTCTTCCCCTTCGGGTTTCGGCTCCGGCAAGAACTGCGTCAGCACCGCGCCCACCAGCGCATACGCGCCGGCCACGCAGGCGCCGACGATCGCAACCTTGGCGGGATTCGGGTTGGCCGACGCCGACAGCGTGAGCGTGATCCACGCCGCCGCCGTGCCCAGCACGCGGCCGCCGATATTGGCCGCGAAACTCTCGCCCGTGCCGCGCAGGTGCACCGGAAACACGAGCGGGATGTAATTTCCCCAGAAGGAAAACTGCGCCACCGTCAGCACGCCCGCCACGAAGATGCCCGCCTTGATCATGCCGAGGCTGTCGGCTTCGCCGAGCTGCCCGCTGATCCACCAAAACAGCAACGGCACAAAGATCAGCGACGGGATCTGGAACACGCGGAACAGCGTCCGCCGGCTCACGATCACCACCGCCAGCACCGCCAGCAGAAACCGCCCCACCAGGCCTCCGATTTCCTGCCACATCGTCACGCCCGCCACCGTCTGGTCGCTCGCGTTGCCCGCCGCCTGCCGCATCTCGCGCTGCGCGACCGGATCCGGCTTCTTCGCGGCCTTCGCCGCCGCCATCGCTTCGGCCCCCTTTTCCTTCGCCGTCTTCAGCACCGCCGCGTGTCCCGCCTCGGCCGGAGAGCCGATCCGCTGCGCGCCGATGATCTGCGGCAGCTGCTGGATCGCGCCGAAGGCGATGCCGTAGCTCGCCGCAAAAATGATCGTCGTCAAAATCGTCGTCTTGCGCAGCTCCGGCGCAAACAGCGCCGCGATGCTCGGCCGCTTGAGCGTGCCCGACTCGCGCTTCTTCTGCCATGCCGGCGATTCCGGCAAAAACGGCCGGATCAAAATCAGCGGCAGCGCCGGCAGCACGCCCGAGATCAGCGTGTAGCGCCACGCCTCGTGCCCGCCGTGGATCGCGGGCAGGTCCATCGCCCACTTCGCCGCGAGGATATTGGCGCCCGCCACCATCAGGCCGCCGAGGGAAGAAAACGCCTGCGTGTAGCCGAGCACTTTCTCGCGCTGCGGCGGATGCGTGAAAATCTCCGCCAACCACGCCACCGCCGCCACGAATTCGACGCACACGCCGATGAACACGAGGCAGCGGAAAAACAACAGCTGCTCCAGCGAGGTCGCGAAACCCGCCGCGAACGCCGCGAACGCATACAGCAAAATCGAGAACGTCAGCACCCGGCGCCGCCCCAGCAGATCCGTCAGGTAGCCGCCCAGCAGCCCGAACACGCCGCCGGCGATCGCCGGCACGAAAAACAACGTGCGCGCCCACCGCACATACTCCTCGCCGCCCGGTGACCACAGCGCCACCGCCCGCGCGCGCTCCATCCCGCCCGCCACCATCTGCTCGACCAGCGGCGCGCTGAGCGCCGCCATCGCCGGCTTGATGATCAGCGGCAGCATCAGCAATTCGTAGATATCGAAAGCGAAGCCGATCGCCGCGATCGTGCAGATCAGCCAGGCCGTGCGGTCGAGACGCGTGCCACCGGAAGCAGCGGGGGTAGTGCTCATGTTGGAAAAAAGGTGCCGGGACAAGACGCACGACCGCAAGCGGCGATTCAGTCTTTCGTGCGTCACTGGACACTCGGGGCCCGCCGTGCAACTTGCCCCGCCCTCCCGCGTCAAGCGCCCGCGCTCCCACCCCGCCTCCCGCAAGTCTCCACGTTTCCGCCTTCCGCCTTCCGCCTTTCGCCTTTCGCCTTCCGCCTTCCGCGCCTTTCGCCTTCCGCCTTCCGCGCCTTCGGCGTCCCTCCCCCCTCCCCTCCGCTCCCCCATGACACCCACCCACCGTCGCTCCGCCGCCACGTTCCTCTGCACCGCCGCCCTCGCCTTTGGCCTCGCCCCGTCGCTCCCCGCCGCCGGCTCCTCCTGGCCGATGTGGCGCGGCCCCACCGGCGACGGCGTCGCCCCCGCCGCCCAGCCGCCCCTCACGTGGAGCGACACCCAGAACATCAAGTGGAAGGCCAAAATCCCCGGCTACAGTTTCTCCACCCCCATCATCTGGCAGGACCGCATCTTCCTCCTCACCGCCATCGAAACCACCGAGGACACCGCCCCCGCCGCGCCCGCCGCCGCCCCAACCCCCGCACCCGAACCCGAGCGCAAAGGCCCCCCGGGCGACGGCAAGGGCAAGGGCGGCCGTGGCCGCGGCGGCTTCGGCGGCGGTCCCAAACCCACCAAGGTCTACGAATTCGCCGTCGTCGCCCTCGATCGCGCCACCGGCGCCGTCCGCTGGCAAAAAACCGCCCGCCGCGAGGTCCCCCACGAAAACAAGCACCAGACCAACAGCTTCGCGTCCGGCTCACCCGTCACCGACGGCCGCCACCTCTGGGCCTCCTTCGGCTCCCGCGGCCTCTACTGCTACACCCTCGACGGCACCCTCGTCTGGGAAAAGGACCTCGGCGACATGACCACCCGCGGCACTTTCGGCGAAGGCGCCTCGCCCGCCCTCGCCGGCGATATGCTCATCGTCCCTTGGGACCACGAAGCCGGCTCCTTCATCGTCGGCCTCGACAAGGCCACCGGCGCCGAGAAATGGCGCCAGGCCCGCGACGAGCGCTCCTCCTGGGGCACCCCCCTCGTCGTCTCCGTAGGCGGCAAACTCCAGGCCATCGTCGCCGCCACCAACCGCACCCGCAGCTACGACGTCGCCACCGGCGCCATCGTCTGGGAAGCCGGCGGCCTCACCCCCAACGTCATCCCCACCCCCGTCATCGGCCACGGCCACGTCTACGTGATGAGCGGCTTCCAGGGCAACGCCGCCCAAGCCATCAAACTCGAAGCCGCCAAGGGCGACATCACCGACACTCCCGCCATCGTCTGGAGCCTGCGCAAGAGCACGCCCTACGTGCCCTCGCCCGTCCTCTCCGGCACCCGCCTCTACTTCAGCAAGAGCAACGACGCCTACCTCACCTGCGTCGACGCCCTCACCGGCCAGCCCCACTACGAGAACCAGACCCTCGAAGGCCTCCGCGGCATCTACGCCTCGCCCCTCGCCGCCGCCGGCCGCATCTACCTCACCGGCCGCGAAGGCACCGTGATGGTCATCAAGGACACCGAAAAATTCGAAATCCTCGCGACCAACAAACTCAGCGACCGCATCGACGCTTCCCCCGTCGCCGTCGACCGCGAACTCTTCCTCCGCGGCCACGAATTCCTCTACTGCATCGCCGAGGGCTGAGCGCGCGCCGCGGGCGGGTTCAGCGCAGCAGTCCCAGGTCCCCGAGCCAGATGCCGAACAACTCCGGCCATTTCGAGCACCCGAGTTGATCGAAGCCCGGTGCGCGGCCGGTCGCGCCGATCCCGTGGCCGCCGCGCCGGAACACGTGGAACTCGGTCGGGATTTTCGCCTTTCGCAGCGCTAGGTAGTATTCGCCGGCGCCGGTCGCGAGCCCGTCGTCGTCGTTGATGAACATGAACGTGGGCGGCGCGTCTTTGGCGATGGGCGTGTTGCTGCCGATGTAAGCCGGGTAGCCGAGCACGGCGAAATCGGGCCTCGTCCCCGCGTCGAAATTGTTCTCCGCCAGCGCGGCGAGATGCCCGCCCGCCGAAAAACCCATCACGCCCACCCGCGCGGGATTCACGGCCCATTCGGCCGCGCGCCCGCGCACGACGCGAATCGCCTGCTGCATGTCGGCGAGAGACTCGACTTCGGCCTTGTAGGTGGAGCCCTCGGCTCGCGCGAGCCGGCTCCGCAGCACAAACGCCGCGAGGCCCATGTCGTTCAGCTTTTTCGCCACCGACTCGCCCTCGAGATCGACCACCAGATGGCGATGAGCGCCGCCGGGCGCGATGATGACCGCGGTGCCCGTAGCCTTGGCCTTGGCCGGCAGGTAAACCGTCAGCGACGGCACGTGGATGTCCGTCACACGATGAAACCCATCGGGCCGGCTGCCCGCGATCCAGCGCTCGGGCGCGGTCTTGCCTTCGGAGCCCGGCGCCTCGCCCGGCCAAATCTTGATCATCGGAGCACTCGTCACAAACGCTTCGGCCGCGCCGAGCCGCGCTGCGCTCACGCCCGCCAACAACGCCAAAACAACGAACCGGGTCGGGGATTTCATACGGGCAGCAAGGTGTTTCCGTTGCTCGATCATTCAACCTCCAACCTGCGGGTTCAATTTCCCCCGTCCGTCCCGACGCGGTGAGGGCCGCGCCCGCCGCCAAGCCCGCCCGGATCCACACGTTCGCCGTCGTCGCCCTCGACCGCGCCACCGGCCCCGCCCCACGCAAAAGAGCCGCCCGCTCGCTCCCGCCTTTCCACTCCGCCGCTCTCCCTCCATCACCTTTCCGCTTCCTCTCTCCGCCTCCCGCTCTCTCCCTCTCTCCCTCTCTCCCTCTCTCCATCTCTCCGTCTCTTCCTCTCCACCTCCTTCGCCCCGTCCCATCCCACCCATGCCGCCGCGTCCCGCCCTCCCGCCCACCGCCTCGCGCCCGCTCGCCCTCGCCCTCCTCCTCGCCCTGACCCTCGCCGGCTGCGCGACCACCCCGCCGCCGCCCCCGCCGCCTGATCCGGCCAGAATCGCCGCCGAGCGCGCCGCCGCCGAAGCCGCCCGCGCCCAAGCCGAAGCCGAGGCCCGCGCCGCCGCCGCGGCCAAGGCCGCCGCCCGCGAAGCCGCCCTCCGCGATCCCGCCCAACCGCTCCCCGACGGCCTCTACGCCGAATTCGGCACCCCCCGCGGCACCGTCGTCGCCGAACTCTATTTCGAAAAGATGCCCCTCACCGTCACCAACTTCGTCGGCCTCGCCGAGGGCACCCTCGGCCCCGTCCCGCGCAAGCCCTTCTTCGACGGCGTCACCTTCCACCGCGTCGTCCCCGGCTTCGTCATCCAGGGCGGCGATCCCACCGGCTCCGGCCGCGGCGACCCCGGCTACAAGTTCCCCGACGAGTTCGCCGGCGGCCTCCGCCACGACCTTCCCGGCCTCCTCTCCATGGCCAACAGCGGCCCCGACACCAACGGCTCCCAGTTCTTCATCACCCTCGGCGCCGCCCGGTATCTGGATTTCAACCACGCCATCTTCGGCCGCGTCGTCCGCGGCGCCGAGGTCCCGGAAAAGATCCAGCGCGGCGACGCCATGACCGTGAAGATCGTCCGCGTCGGCGGCGCCGCCCAGACCTTCCGTGCCGACGAAGCCACCTTCGCCGAACGCCTCGCCCGCAACCCCCGCCGCGCCCCCGCCCACCTCGAGGACCGCACCGGCGGCGCCGCCGGCGGCCCGCCCCCCTGGCAGGCCAAATATCTCGAAAACCGCCTCGCCAACCTCGCCCGCTTCACCGGCCGCCACGTCTACGTCCGCTTCCTCGACGCCTTCGCCCCCGAGACCGCGGAGCAAACCGCCGAGCAATTCGCCGCCGCCCTCCTCGCCAAACTCCAGCCCCCCGCCGGCTCGCTGCTCGCCCTCTACCTCGCCGGCGAAGACCGCTGGGTCACCGCCGGCACGCCGCCCGATTTCAAAGCCCCCGTCCTCACGCGCCCTCCGCTCCCGCCCGGCGCGCCGCCCCCGCAACGCCAGGGCCACATGTATTCGTCCGCCGAGGAAGTCGTCTCGTCCCTCATCGACCAGACCGACCCGAAGTAACCGCCCGACCGATCCAACCTTCGGCCTCCGCCTCCCCCGTCCGGTCCTCCGCCGCGCCCGACCGCCCCCGTTCCTCCGTCCTCCCGGTCCGTGCCACGCGTGGTCAACCCCGCCGCCATCCTTCCAAAAAACTCCCGCCCGCCGCCGCTGCGACTGCCACCCTCCCTCCTCCATCCGTCCATGCGCTCCCGCTTCCCCATGCTCCCCCGCTTCCGCGGTGCCGGCTTCGTCGCCGCCCTCGTCCTCCTCTCCGCCGTCATCGTCCCCCGCGCTTCCGCCGCCCCCGCGCCCGCCGCGCCCCCGCTCCCCGACGGCCTCTACGCCGAGTTCACCACGCCGCGCGGCGTCACCGTCGTCGAGTTGCTCTACACGCAGGCCCCGCTGATGTGTGCCAACTTCACCGGCCTCGCCGAGGGCACCCTCGCGTCGCGCGACGGCAAACCCTTCTACACCGGCCTCACCTGGTATCGCGTCGTGCCCGGCTTCGTCATCCAGAGCGGCAACCCCGGCCTCAAAGACACCGACGACGAGAAGACGCCCATCCCCCACCACTTCCCCGACGAATTCGTCCCCGGCCTCCGTCACGACGCCGCCGGCGTCCTCTCCATGGCCAACGCCGGCCCCGACACCAACAGCTGCGAATTCTTCCTCACCCTCGCCCCCACCCAGCGCCTCAACTACCTCCACAGCGTCTTCGGCCGCACCGTCCGCGGCGTCGAGGTCCTCCGGCAGATCCGGCAAAACGACCCCGTCTCGATCAAAATTCTTCGTCTCGGCGCCGCCGCCCGCGCCTTCAAAAACGACCCCGCCGCCTTCGCCGCCCTCGCGTCGCAGAAAAAGAAATACACCGCCTCCCGCGAGCCCGGCCCCGGCACCCACTTCGCCGACACCAGCGGCCTCATCCCGACCGAGCCCCCGCGCGCCAAAAACTTCAACTACAAGCTCGCCAACCTCGAGCGCACGACCGGCCTGCGCCTCGTCGCCGAGCTGCGCGCCAAGTCCCCGCCGCCCGCCGAAGACGCCGAGCCCGGCGCCTTCATGCGCGCGCTCGCCCGCAAAGTCGGCACCGCCGACGCCGGCGCGCTCGCCGTGTATTTCGCCGACGACAAGGAATGGCGCGTCTGGATCGGCGATGCCCTCGCCGCCCGCTTCGTCGGCCGCCCCGGCACCGCCGCCGAGTTCACCCAGAGCGGGCTCATGCACGAAGTGAAGGAGGCCTTCCTCGCCGCCGCGCAGAAGGACGGCGACGCCGCCTTCGCCGCCCAGACCGCCGCCGCCGCCGCGGCCAAACAACCCGCCCCGCCCCCCGCGCAACACCTCAAACTCCACACCGACGCCCTCCTCGACGCCCTCATCTTGAAACTCGAGCCCAAGCCCTGAGCCATGCCTATCCCCGACTACCAAACGGTCATGCTTCCGCTGCTGGAGTATTATTCTGACGGAAAGACCCACCCTATCGGCGACGCCGTTGATCTGCTCGGACGACAGTTTGCGTTGAGCGAGGACGAACTGAGGGAACTATTGCCAAGTGGGAGACAGGAAAAGTTCCGCAATCGCGTCGCGTGGGCGAAAACGTATCTCGTCAAAGCAGGCCTGCTATCGTCCCCCAAACGCGGTCACTTCGCGATAACTCCTGCCGGACAATCCACGCTCCGCGAAAATCCGGCGCGCATCGACGTAGCGTTTCTGCGCCGATTCCCCTCGTTTGTCTCATTCGTCGAAACAAAGAATCCCTCAGATGCCACGTCTGAGCCAGTGCCGGCTCCAATGGAAAGTCCGGAGGAAATGATTGAGGCCGCCCATGCCCGCCTCAATCAGGACCTCGCTTCGGATTTGCTTGGTCGCATCAAAGCCGCACGGCCGGTTTTTTTCGAGGGTCTAGTGGTCGAACTTCTGCTGAAGATGGGCTACGGAGGCTCCCGCCACGACGCGGGTCGTGCGATCGGCCGCAGCGGCGACGGCGGCATAGATGGTATCATCAACGAAGACCGCCTTGGTCTCGACAGCATCTATCTCCAAGCAAAACGGTGGGACCAGCCAGTCGGACGGCCCGAAATCCAAAAATTCGCGGGCGCCCTCGCCGAGCACCGCGCACGCAAGGGAGTCTTCATCACCACCTCTACGTTCACCAAAGAGGCGGTCTCATCGGCCACCAAGCACGACGCCCGCATCGTGCTGATCGATGGCGAGAAACTCGCAACCTTGATGATCGAACATGGGCTCGGCGTAACCCTTCAGGCCAGCTACGATGTCAAACGTATCGACTCGGATTATTTCACCGAAGAGTAAACGCAGACACGAGCGTCATGGCACGTTCTGTTGGCGACGTTTCTGCTAGTCAGTTTCCTATGCCCACCCTTCCGGCCTCGCCGAACCACGTGCCTTCCCCG
>JBILLY010000744.1:0-3214 GCA_044375835.1 Opitutaceae bacterium | reverse complement strand
GGCGGTTGGGCTTCCAGGTGTCCTGGAGGTAGAACGCGTAGCCCTTGTAGGTCCACTTGGCGAAGACCTGGTTGATCGTGTTGCCGGGGAAGGGCTGGGCGTTCGTGTAGGCGGTGGGCAGGCCGGCCAGGAAGTTTTCCGTGCCGGTGCGGGCGGGCGTGGTGCCGAAGGCCGCGCTGTTGTTGAAGGTGTAGCTGCCGTAGTAGGCCTGGAGGAAACGATTGTCGTAATCGACCTCGGTCAGCTCGGCGCCGACGGTGAGGGTGTGGGCGCCGACGGAGTAGTCGCCGCTGAGCTTGTAGAGCTGCTCCTTGGTGTTGAGGGCGTTCAGCTGGCGGGAGAACTCGGTGCCGAAGTTGAGGAAACCGGTGACGCTCGCGCCGGTGTCGGTGCGGATGCCGGGGATACCGCCGACGCCGACGGCCGGGAACGGCGCGCCGCGGTTTTGCGGGGACGCGGCGTATTCGGAATTGCTATACGAAAGCTCCGTGCGGAAGTCGGGGGTCCACTGGCTGAAGAGCTGGGCGGTGTAGACCTTGTTGTCGCGGGGCTGGTCATACCAGTTGTTGCTCAGGCTGGTGCCGGTGGTGCTGGTCACGCCGGCGAAGATGGGCGTCGTGCCCTTGTTCTCGCGGTAGCTGAGGGCGAGGCGGTGGGCCTCGGAGATGTTCCAGTCGATCTTGCCGAGGTAGGTCTTCTGGGTGGCGAGGTTGCCGCCGACGGCGTTGAGCGAGCCGGGGTCGTAGCCGAGGGCCTTGGCGCGCGCGACGATCTGGTCGACGAGGGCGCGGCCGGCGGCGGTGGGCTCGAAGCCGCGGGCGGGCGAGGCGGACTCGCGCTCGAAGTCCTCGAACGAGAACGCGAAGAAGAGGCGATTCCTCAGGATGGGGCCGTTGAAGGAGAACCCGTAGGTGCGCTCCTCGAGGGCTTCCTTGGCGCCGGTGCGGGGGTTTTTGCCGCGCAGGCTGTCGTTGGTGAACTCGTAGAAAGCGGAGCCGCGGTAATCGTTGGTGCCGGAGCGTGTCACGGCGTTGATGAGGACGCCCGTGAAATTGGAGCGGCGGACGTCGAAGGGATTGAGCTGGATGTCGAGGCTCTCGACGGCGTCGAGCGGCACGGGGCTGCGGAGGGCGGCGACGCCGTTGGAGTTGAGGCCGAAGGGATCGTTGGCCTCGACGCCGTCGATGAGGAAGGAGTTGAAGCGGAAATTCTGACCCTGCGCGCTCATCTGGCCGCCCTGGTCGAGGGAGGTGAGCGTGATGCGGGAGTCGAGCCGGGCGAGGTCCTGCACGTCGCGACGGATGGTGGCGACGTTTTCGATCTCCTTGTCGGTCAGGCCGAGGCCGGCGCCCATGCGGCCGGCGTCGAAGGTGCTGTCGCGCTCGCCGGTGACGCTGAAGGCTTCCATCTTCACGATGTTGCCGGCGGCGCCGCCGAGGTTCACGTCGGTCGTGCGGCCGACCTCGGTGTAGATGTCCTTGGCCGGCGCGATCGCGGCGGAGGCGCCGCCGACGGACACGGTGTAGGGCCCGCCGACGCGGAGGTTCGAGATGTCGTAGGCGCCGGTGGCGCGGGTCACAGCCGTGGCGACGGTCCCGGTGGGTTCATGCACCGCCGTGACGGTGGCGCCGGCGATCGGCGTCCCCTGCGGCGACGTGACGAATCCGCTGATCGCGGACGTGGTGACTCCCTGCCCGAACAAACTTCCCGCCAGTGCGAGGCTCAGCACGAGGAGCCGGCCCAGCGTCCGCTGCATCAAGGACGATAGTTTCATAGTAGTGTAGCTTGGTTTTGTAGGTGTCGGCGTTGCCGTCGGCATCAATGGAGGGCGCGAGCTAGACCTCCGCAAATTTCCCAGTCAAGACCTTGGCCCGGGCGTTTGCGGGCGACGCCGGTTTGTAACGGAGCAGCCGCGAGCACGGGCCGAAGCCGCGGGGACGGCGCGTCGGACCGCTTGTTTTTCACGGGCCGGAGGCGAACCCTACGGGCGCGTCCCTGCCCCACCCCCTCGCCGTCACGGTCCGCCCCACTCGGTCTCGCGCGCGGCGCGCGACGGGGCTCGACCGGCCGGCGGCGGACGTCGCCGCCGCGCTCGACCACCTCTGCCAGCTCCAGAGCGACCCGACCGATGTCCGCCACGGCGAGCCCGATTCCATGTTGCGCGGCTTATCCGGATAGGTGGGCGTCGGTGCCGGGCCGCGACTTGCCGTGAGCAAGGTTCGGTTCGGTTCCAACCGCGGTCTTGGTTGATGCAGGCGGGTTGCCTAGCTGAGGCCTTGCGCCAATTTCGCCTTTATCTCGGTGACTCGCTGTCTCGTCAGCGGGTAGCCGCGGAGCAAGAGCAGAGCGGTGCCGGTGCCGAGGGCGGGAATCGCGCAGAAGAGGATGCGCATCCACAGCACGGTGCCCGGGGGTTGGTTGTCGCCGAGGGCGGCGTCGAAGCC
This sequence comes from Opitutaceae bacterium, assembly GCA_044375835.1. GTDB lineage: Bacteria > Verrucomicrobiota > Verrucomicrobiia > Opitutales > Opitutaceae > ER46. The sequence continues at coordinate 770 of JBILLY010000744.1, read as the reverse complement.
GGTGGTGTTGAGGACCAGGCCGGCGAGGATGAAGGAGAGCGAGACGCCCATCTTGGTGATCCAACCGTTGGCGGCGGAGATGAGCGCTTCGCGGCGGCGGCCGTTGAGCGACTCGTCGTAGTCCACGATGTCGGCGGTCATCGAATTCACGAGCACCAGGTAGGCCGCGAGCCCGGGAGCATGGAGGAGCGCGGTGGCCAGTTGCAGGTAAGGCATCGCGGGCGTGTAGAGGAGGAATTTCAACACGGCCGAAACACAGACCATCCCGAGGGCGACCATGATCGCGCGGTGCTTCCCGATGCGATCGGCCAGCCACATCACCCCGGGAATCGAGAGCATCGCGATGAGGTTAAAGGTCGTGCCCCAGATGCCCATCATCGTCGCAGCGGCAACTTTGTCGCCGTGGAAAATGTGGTAGATGTTGATGTAGAGACCGAGGCTCGAAACGGTGTAGAGCGACATCATCGTGACTAGGCACGCGGCGGAAAAGATGAGGAGCACCCGATTGGAGAGGACCACCTTCATCGCGTGCAGAAACGGCTCCGGTCGTTGGGCGGCGGCGACGGCGGTTTGAGGCGCCTCCTTGAGCGTGAGCGCGGGGATCAGGCAGATAACGGTGACGAGTGTGCCGCAGACGCAGCCGACCACGCGCACCCCTTCGAGCACGTTCTGGAAAACGGCGATTTGGCAGAGCGGGTAAAGCCAACCGGTGCCGAAGCCGACGATCTTGTGGGTGATTCCGGCGTAGGCGAAGAGGCGGGTGCGTTCGC
>JBILLY010000418.1:0-4881 GCA_044375835.1 Opitutaceae bacterium | reverse complement strand
CTCTTGGTACAGGTTGGCCGGGGAACGCTCGGACTGCATCTTGGCCGTGATCTCTTCCCACTTCTTGAGCAGGATGTGGAGGTCGCGGACGAAATAACGGGCCTTCTTGCCCTCGCCGGCGGTGCGCACGATCACGCCCATGCCTTCGGGGATGGTCAGCTCGTTGATCAGCTGCTTCAGGCGCTTGCGCTCATGCACGTCCTCAATCTTCCGGGAAATACCGCAACCGTCGGAGTACGGCGTGAGGATGAGGTAACGGCCGGGGATGGAGAGGTTCGTGGTGGTCCGGGGGCCCTTGGTGCCGATGGGGCCCTTGGTGACCTGGATGACGATCTCGGAGCCCGGGGGGTAGAGCTGGGGGATGTCCTTGACGGTGGGCTCGGCGGGGCGCTCGGGCTGGTTCTTGCGCTTGTTGACGCGGACGACTTCCACGGAGGAGTCGGCGGCGGCGGGGAGCATGTCCCAGTAGTGGAGAAACGCGTTCTTGGTGTAGCCGATGTCGACGAAGGCGGCCTTGAGGCCGGGGTCGAGGTTCTTGATGCGGCCCTTGTAGATGCCGCCGACCATGCGGTTGTCGGAATCGCGCTCGATCTCGAACTTCTCGAGGCGGCCGTCGACGAGAAGGGCGACGCGCTTCTCGAGCGGCTCGGAGTTGATGATGAGCTCCCGGTAGGAGCCTTTTTCCTTCTGGAAGACCGCGAGGATCTTCTGGAGGAGGGGGCGCTGCTTGGCGCGCTCGGTGGCGCCGGCTTTCAGTTCTTCGGCGCTGACGGGGACGGACTCGGTCTGCGGGGGCGGATTGACGAGTTCTTCGTCATACTTGGCCGCGAGGTCCGCGGGATTGGAGGGCTGCGGTTGATCGCTCATGGGTGGCGGTGTGTTTTGTTTTCACGGGGCCCCATGGTGCGGCAGTCGCGGCGCAGGAAATTCCGGCAGAGCGGTCGATGGCGCGGGGGGATCTCATGTGAAATCCCTCCGGAAGCGCCAGACGCTCTGGACCAGTCCTTGCAGCAAGCAGCAACTGAGCACAAAAGAGCCACCGTAGCTGATAAGGGGAAGCGGTATGCCCGTGATGGGCACCAGCCCGATGGTCATGGCGATGTTCACGAACACATGCACCGTGAACAGCACCGTGACGCCGATGGCGAGCAAGGTGCCGAACCGGTCCCGAGCGGAACCGGCGATGCGAATGCCGTTGAACAACACTATCCCAAACAGGCCCAGGACCGTGAGACTTCCCAGAAATCCTTTTTCCTCCGCGAGGACCGCGAAGATGAAATCGTTGTGCGCGACCGGGCGCGGCAGATAGCCGAGCTGGGCCTGCGTGCCTTCCGTCCAACCCTTGCCGGTGAGGCCGCCGCTGCCGACGGAGATCAGCGACTGGCGCTGGTTCCAGCCGATGCCGGTGGGGTCGTAGCGGTCGGGGTTGATGAAGGAGAGGATGCGGTTGCGCTGGTAGTCGTGGAGCGGGAGGCGCAGCCAGGTGGCCTCCTCGTAGGCGCCGCGGTCGCGGGAGAACGACTTTTTGTTCGTCTCCATGTAGTCGACGTAGCGCGAGACATCCCAGGCGACGACCCCCAGCAGGAGCACAAACGCGCCAAGCGCCGCCACAAAGAAACGGGGCGACAACTTCGACACGTAAAGCATGGAAAAAACCATGGGGGGCAAGACGATGGCCGACTTGAGGTCGGGTTGGAGCAGGATAAGCAACATGGGCGCGCCCACCGCAAGGGCCAATTTCCCCAGCGTGCCGAGCGACTGCGCGATGGTGCCGATCTTCGAGTGGATGAGGATGCTGGCGGTGATCAGGAGCACGCCGATCTTGGCGGTTTCCGAGGGTTGAAACGTGCCGAGCGGCCCGAGCGGGATCCAGCGGCTGGCGCCCCAACGCTCCGCGGCCGCGCCGCCGATGCCGGGAATGAGCACGATCACAAGCGGGATGAAACAGGCGACGTAGAACCAATGCGCGGCGCTGAGCCAGACGCGGTAGTCGATCAGCGAGACGACGGTATAGACGACGGCGCCGAGGCCGAGGTAGACGATGTGTTTGAACCACTCCTGCCGCAGCAACGCGCCGAGGCCGGTGCCGGACGTGTGGGGAATCGAAAACTGGGCGGAGTAGACGAAGGCGACGCCAAAGGCACCGAGGCAGAGCAGGGCCGCGGGGGTCAGCAGGTCCCAATTCGTGCGCGTCTGCGGCTTGAGGGCGCGGGCGAAGAAATCGGTGACGGCGGCGGGATTCACGCGGACGGGGACGGCGGGGCGGCGGGCGGGAGGCGGAGGTGCGGTTCGGACGGAGCGCGGACTCCAGCGGCGGCGGCGGGAGCGGGCAAGGCCGGAGCGGCGGCGGGCGCGACCGGAGGGGGCACGGCGCGGCGGGCCGGCGGAGTGGCGGCGGTCGCGAGTTCGGGTTCACGATCGGCCACGAGGTGGGCGGCGACGGCGGGCCGGGCCGCGGTGGGCGGGGAGTCGACGGCGGCGGCGGATGGCGCGGCGGTTTCGGCGGGCACGTTGAGAAGGCCGAGGAGTGTCCAGAAGACGACGGCGCCCATGGGGCCTTCGAGCACGACGCCGAAGCAGGCGCTGACGAAAATCGTCCAAGCGGCGGCCCAGAGGCCGAGCGAGACGGACGGGGTGTCGGGCCGGCGGACGGCGCGCCAGGTGCGCACGGCGACGGCGGCCATGAGGACAAGAAAGAGCGCGAGCCCGGCGAAGCCGAGGCGGCCGACGATGCTGACGAGAATGCTGTGCGGGCTGCGGGCGGTGAAATCCTCCGCCATGTCGGGGTTGTATTCGCGGAGAAAATTGCGCGCGAGGTCGTGGCCGAAGCCGAGGCCGAAGACGGGGCCGTCGGCGAGGGTTTCTTCGACGACCTTTTCCCACCACAGGGAGCGGAAGCGGTTGTTGTCGCCCTTCATCGCGCTCTCGGCGCTGACGTAGGTGCCGTGGCCGAAGTAGTCGGTGAGCGATTGGACGCGCTCGGTCACGCCGTGGAATTTTTTCTCGGCCCAGTCGGCTTCGGTGAGGAGGGCGGCGGCGCTGACGATGAGAAACAGGCCGGCGAGCGCGGCGGCCTGGGCGGCGACGAAGCGGCGGGCGGACGAGAGGGCGAGCCAGCCGAGCCCGGCGAGCGCGCCGAGGATGGAGGCGCGGTTGTCGCCGCCGATCGCGAGCGCGAGCAGGACCGTCGCGCCGACGAGGGCGAAGGGGCGGGCGCGGCCGGCGACGGCGAAGGCGAGGACGAACGCGCTCACGGCCATGAAGGTGAGCGCGAGGTCGCCTTTGAAGAGAATCAACGGCACGCCGCGCCAACTGAGGAAGCTGTGGAAGAAGGCGGGGAAGGCTTCGCTGGCGAGGGCGGCGAGCGGTTGGAGGGCGCTGGCGGCGACGAGGGCCGAGACGAGGAAACGCCGGGCCGCGGCCTCCGCGGCGAGGTGCTGCGCGACGAAGAAAAACGCCGCGTAATACACCATCGCGAAATCGCGGAGCGCGACGACGCCGTGGATGCGCACGTCGAAGAAGGCGCGCACGCTGCCGGCGACGAGCCACGCGAAGATGAGGCCGTTGAGCGCGTCGCGGCGGTAGGGCAGCCGGTGGGCGAAGGCGCATTGCACGGCGATCCAGCCGCCGGCGACGACCAGGCCGATTTCCGCCGGGAGCAGCGGCAGGCCGGGAAACGGCATGAGTTGGGCGAACCCGCGGTTGCCGACGAGGTAGCCGAAAAGCAGGGCGCCGACGGTCAGCGTGGCGAGCGAGGCTTCGGCCCAGAAGGCGACGACGGCGCCGACGGCGAGCACGGCGAGGAGCGAAGGGACCACCCAGTCGCCGTCCGCCACGAGCACGCCGAGCCAGATCGCGGCGAGGGCGGCGCCGGATGCGACGAGGCGGTTGCGCCAGAGCAGGCTCATGCGCGGGCGATCAAGCCGGTCGCGGGCGCCGCCGCGCGAGTGAAAAACTCCCGGTAGTCCGCCGCCATCCGTGCCGGGGCGAAGCGCGCGGTCGCGAAGGCCTGGGCTGCCTGCACGACGGGTGCCCAGCGGTCGCTCTCCGCGAGCGCGGCGCTCAGGCCGGCGGCGAGGCCGGGGACATCGTCGGGCGCGGCGCGCCACGGGTAGTCGGGCGGCAGCGCTTCGTCGAGCCCCGGGGCATCGGTCGCGACGACGGGCAGACCGCCGAGCGTGGCTTCGACCGCGACGAGCCCGAGGCCTTCGAAGCGCGACGGCATCACCGCCAGATCGAAGGAGGAAAACAGCGCGGACAGATCGGACACGGGCGGTTGCCGCCGGACGATCCAGCCGGCTGGCGGGCGGCGGACGAGGGCGTCGATGAGTCCGGCCTGGGCGCCGGCGCCGACGCAGACTAGTTCGCCGCGGGTGGCGGCGGGCAGGCGCACGGCGCCGAGGGCGGCGCAGAGGACATCGGTGCCCTTCTGGGGTTCGAAGCGGCCGGCGAAGAGGACGCGGCGGAGATCCGGAGTGCGCGGCGCGCCGGCGGGGGCGCGGGGGGCGAGGTCGACGCCGTTGTAGATCGTGGGAATGGGCGCGGCGAGTGCCGGCGCGCCGCTGTCGCGGCGGTAGCGGTCGAACTCCGCGGCGGCGGCGGCGGACACGGCGTTGACCGCCGCGGCGGCGAGGCGGCGGTCGCACCAACGCCCGATGCGGGGCCAGTAGCGCCAGAAAATGCTGTTGTGAATCGTGCGGGCGAGTGCGACCGGCCCGGCGGGCGGGCGGAACGCGAGCCACGCGGCGCCGCAGGCCTCCGGCGTTTCGGAGTGGAAGTGGACGAGGTCCGGCCGGAAGGAGCGGACCGCCCGCGCCAAAGCGAAGCCGCCCGGGATCAGGCCGCCGGCCTTCATCGGCAGGCGGGTGCCGCGGAACCAGG
>JBILLY010000417.1:0-4882 GCA_044375835.1 Opitutaceae bacterium | reverse complement strand
CCGGTGCCACCGGCGTAGTGGACGGTGCCGTCGGGCCCGCGGGCGGCGACAAAGGAGCCGGTGCCGCCGTGGAGGACGAGGCCGGGGCGGCCGTGGGTGGCGAGCTCGAGGACGGGGTGGGAGTCGTCGGCGGTGAAGACGGTGCCGAAGCCGGCGAGGGAGGCGCCGAACTCGCGCCACCAGGCGCGGTTGCCGGCGGCGTAGAGGTGGGTGTGGGTGATCGGCGGCGCGGCGGGTGACGCCGACGAGTTGAAAGTTGGAAGTTGAAGGTTGAAGGACGCGAGGAGTTGGCAGAGGGCGTCGGTGACGATGAGGCGGGCCTGGTCGGGGCCGGCGACGTTGGGGTTGCAGCCGGGCGCGAGGTGGCGGGCGACGATCGCGCCCGTCTCATCGATCAGGATACACTCGGTCTTGGTGCCGCCGCCGTCGAGGCCGATGCGGTAGGTCATGGCAGGTTGGCGGGGCCCACGGAACAGATGGAATACACGGGAAAGCGGGAGAAGCCGGAGCGGCCGGGAGCGGGTGCGGGGGGAGATGGAGGGACCGGGCGGGACGGGCCACACGGTGCGCGGCCGGCGGACCGCGGGGCGCGCGGGCGTCAGGCGAGCTGTTTGCTGAGGCGGTGTTTGTAGGGGGCGCCGACGGCGCGGTTGTGGGCGATGGCGCCGGGGATGTTCTGGCTGCGGAGGACGGGGAGCGGGTGGCCGTTGTCCTTGAGCCATTCCATGACGGAAAGCATGAGCCAGTTGAGCAGCGAGGCGCCGATGAAGGTGCTGGTGGGGCCGGTGGCGATCTCGGGCGTGAGCGTCATGACGGTGTCGCCGGGGACGCCGCCGTTATCGAGGACGTAGTCGGCGAGGGCGTGGAGGTTTTTGCCGCCGGGGTGGACGGTTTTGGCGGTGGACGACATCGTCTCGGAGCAGAGGCCGACGACGATGCAGCCCTTTTTCCTGGCGTGCAGCGCGACCTCGATGGGCGAGGAGTTTTTGCCGGAGTTGGAGATGACGATGACGACTTCGCCGGCGCGGAGTTCGTATTGGCGGTCGTAGCGCTCGACGAGGGCGGTGCCGTAGCCGACGAGGTTTTCGATGAAGCCGGCGGTGGGGTCGTTGATGGAGGTGATGCAGACGAGGCCGCCGGCGCGGCCGACGATCTCGCGGGCGATGATTTCGCTGTGGCCGGAGCCGAAGGTGTGGACGACCTCGCCGCGGGCGACGGAGGCGCCGATGACGGGCGCGAGGGCGGCGATGACGGGGGCGTTTTTCGCGCGGGCGGCGGCGAGCAGCGCGAGGGAGCGGTCGTGGTAGGCGGTGGCGAGCGGGGACATGGTGTGAGCGGCGAAGGGAAAGCGGTCGCCGGGCGGAAGGGAAGGCGGGAAACGGCGCGGGCTCAGGCGGTGCGGGCGGCGGCGGAGAGTTCCTTCAGGCGGGCGCGGAAGGCGGCGACGATCTCGCCGATCCAGGCGTTTTCGAAGCGTTTGCGGGCGGTGAGCGCGAAGAACCGCTCCGCGAGGCGCGGCACGCGGAACATGAAGCCGAGCTGGCGGGAGCGGAGTTCGCGCTCGACGACGATCTTGGAAACCAGCGCGAGACCGCGGCCGGACAGCGCGAGCAGGCGGAGCAGCGCCATGTCGTCGACCTCGGCGCGGATGTCGGGCTCGACGCCGGCGGCGGCGAGGAGGTGGTCGAAATCGGCGCGGACGTGGCTCTGGTGGCTGGGGAGAAAGAGCGGCTGGCCGGCGAGGAAGCGCGGGAAGGGGCCGCGCCGCCGGCCGGGCGGGGCGGAGGCGCCGACGAGGTAGACGGGCACTTCGCCGAGGAGGTGGTTGAAGACGCCGGTCGCCTGGTCGGCGCGGAGCGGGATGTTGGAGAGGACGAGGTCGAGGGTGTGCTCCTGGAGCTGGCGGGCGAGCTGGTCGAGGGCGCCGGAGACGACGACGACGCGGGTCGCGGGGTCGTCGAGCAGAGGCTGGATGAAGTCGAACTGGAGGTTTTTCGAGAGCGGGCCGACGGCGCCGAGGCGGAGGACGCGGGCGCTGGCCGGGCCGCGTTGGCGGAAGCGGCCGAGGAGTTCGCGGCCGGTGGAGAAGATGGTCTCGGCGTGCTCGAGGGCGAGGCGGCCGGCCTCGGTGAGGTGGAGCTGGCGGCCGCGGCGGTCGAAGAGCGGCTGGCCGAGGGCATCCTCGAGTTCGGCGAGCTGCTCGCTGAGGGTGGACTGGGAGACGCGGAGCACCTCGGCGGCGCGGGTGATGCTGCGGTGCCGCGCGATCATCCAGAAGATGCGCAGGTGATGGTAATTCAGCCACTCGGGCGCGGCGGGAGCTTCGGACATGGCATCGGTTAATCCGAACGAACGGTTCGGAACAATCTGTTTTAGCGATGGGAAGAAACCCGCTAGACTCGCCGGGCATGACCACGTTTCCGACGTCCGTCCCTGTTCCGGCGAATACGCCTGCGCCCGGCCCGTTGCCGGCGGCGCGGCGTCCCTTGCCCGGTGGCCGGGGGCGCATCCGTCGGCGGCCGGCGACCGCGGCGGCGGGGCGGGGGCGGCACGGCGACGTCTGAACGGCCATGACCACGGACATTTTCCAGGCGTTGACGGCGAATCTGCTGTCGCCCGCGGTGTTGTTTTTCGTGCTCGGGGTGGCGGCGGCGCTGCTCAAGAGCGACCTGAAGTTCCCCGAGGCGCTGTATGTGACGCTGACGGTGTATCTGCTGATCGCGCTGGGCTTCAAAGGCGGCGTGGCGATCCACGAGGCGGGATGGCGCGCGGTGCTGGTGCCGGCGCTGGCGGCGATGGCGCTCGGGGCGCTGATCCCGCTCTGGGTGTATCCGTTGCTGCGCTACGTCGGAAAACTGCGGCCGGTGGACGCGGCGGCGATCGCGGCGCACTACGGTTCGGTGAGCGCGGTGACCTTCATCGCGGCGACGAACTACCTGAAGAGCATCGACGTGCCGTATGAGCCCTATGCGACGGCGTTTCTCGCCGTGATGGAATCCCCGGCGATCGTGGTCGGCGTGCTGCTCGGCAAGCTGCAGCTCGGGTCCGGGTCCGGCGCCGGCCGGACCGGCGGCGCGTGGCTGGAGGTGCTGCGGGAGGCGATGTTGGGGCGGAGCGTGTTCCTGCTCGTCGGGGCGCTGATCGTGGGCGTGTTGTGCGGCACGGCGGGCATGAGCAAGGTGGAGCCGTTTTTCGTGACGCCGTTCCAGGGGGTGCTCGCGCTGTTTCTGCTCGAGATGGGCCTCGTGACCGGGCACCGGCTCGGCGACTTGCGGAAGGTGGGGCCCTTTCTCGTGGCCTGCGGCATCGTGCTGCCGCTGGTGCACGGGGCGCTGGGGTTGTTGCTCGGGAAATTCGCGGGCCTGAGTCTGGGCGGGACCACGCTGATGGGGGTGTTGGCGGCGAGCGCCTCGTATATCGCGGCGCCGGCGGCGATGCGCCTGGCGCTGCCGGAGGCGAATCCCGCGCTCTACCTCGCGCCGGCGCTGGCGGTGACGTTTCCCTTCAACCTCACGGTGGGCATCCCGCTCTACTACGGGGCGGCGCGGTATTTGATGAACTGACATGAAGACGCATCCCATGAAATTGGTGACGATCATCGGCGAAGCGCTCGCGCGGGAGCCGCTCACGCGGCTGCTGGAGACCGCGGGGGCGCACGGCTACACGCTGTTCACCGTGGAGGGCTCCGGGGCGCAGGGGCGCCGCGTCGCTGACATCCGGGAGTTCGCCAACATCCAGGTGGAGGTGATCGTGCCGCCGGCGGTGGCGGAGGAACTCCTCGCCGCGCTGGAACGCGACTTCTTCCCGCGCTACGCGATGGTGGCGTATGAGACCGACGTGCGCGTGGTGCGACGGGACAAGTTCTGAGCCGAATCGCGGCGGGCCGTGCCGGGAGTTGCGCGGCGGCGGGGCGCGCGCGTAGCGTCGCGGCGCCATGATTCGCGGGATCGATCACCTCAACATCGTCGTCGGCGACCTCGCGCGGTCGGTGCGGTTCTACACCGAGGTGCTCGGCTTCGTGAAGACGGCCGACGTCCACATGACGGGCGCTTGGATCGAGGCGATCATCGGATTGAAGGGCGTGGAGGGGCGGGTGGCGTTCGTGGAGTTGCCGGGCGGGGGCGGGCCGCGGATCGAGTTGCTGGAGTATGTGGCGCCGGCGGGCGTCGCGTTGCCGGAAAACTCGGCGGCCAACACGCGCGGGCTGCGGCACGTGGCGTTCCGCGTGGACGACATCGCGGGCATGGCGGCGAAGCTGCGCGCGGCCGGCGTGACGCTGTTCAGCGATCCGGTGAAGGTGCCGCAGGGGGTGGTGAAGTTCGCGGCGGGCGACAAGGCGCTCTGCTACTTCCTCGATCCGGACGGGACGATTTTGGAGCTGTGCGAGTATCGGTGAGCGGGCGACCTGGGCGCGTGGCGGGGGCGGCGCGGCGCTTGAACTCGGGCGGGGCGGCGCTACGGTGCGCGGCATGGAAGTCGCCCGTGTTTTGCCGATGTCCGTCGCCGACTACCTCGCGGCCGAGGAAGCGGGCGCCGTGAAACATGAGTTCATCGGCGGCGAGATCCACGCGATGGGCGGAGCGAGTCTGGCGCACAACACGATCGCGTTGAATATCGCATCCGCGTTGAAGGCCGGGCTGCGCGGCGGACCGTGCCAAGTGTTCATCGGCGACGTGAAGGTGCGGCTGGAGGTGGCGCGGGAGGATATTTTTTACTACCCGGACGTCGTCGTGTCGTGCCACCCGAGAGGCCGGGACACGCATGTGCTGCGGTTTCCGACGCTGGTCGTCGAGGTGTTGTCGCCGGCGACCGAGACGATCGACCGGCGGGAAAAGAACCTGAACTACCGCACGGCGACGACGCTCGAGGAATATGTGCTCGT
>JBILLY010000595.1:0-3804 GCA_044375835.1 Opitutaceae bacterium | reverse complement strand
AACCGCTCCCACCCGCGCCCAAAACTCCGCCTCCGCCGCGATCAGCCGCGCGACATACGCCTCGTCGCGCCGCACCTCCAGTCGCAGCGGCGTCAGCCCGGGCACGTGGCACCAGTAATCCACCGCCGCCAGCCCCGTCACCGCCAGGATGTGCTGCAGCTGCGCGTAGTGATGCCGCGGCGGTCGCCCCCGCGCTGCGACGCTCTGATACGTCGCGCGCCCGCACTTGATCTCCACCGCGCGGCTCCCGTCCGCCGCCAATCCGTCGAGGCTCGCCCGCTGCCACGGCCGCGCGCGGTTCTGCACGCACGCCGGCACCACAGTCACGCCGACCGCAGCCGCATACGCCGCGCGCGCCGCACGTTCCCCCGCCGCACCCCGCGCCCGCGAAAACGCCCGCACCGCCGCCAACTCCGGCTCGCGCCGCTCGCGCAGCAACCGCTCCACGCTCTTGCGCGAATCCTCGCCGAGAATCGTCGCTGCATCCGACGACCCGATCCCGCCCCGCCGCCATGTCCACCATGCATCCGTGCGCTCGGCCAGATCGAGCACGACGAAGGCGCGGTCCGGCACCGCGCCACCTCCGTCACCGCCGCTCGCCGGCACACGCCCAGCCGCACTCATATGTTAGCCCCCTCCCGCCATGCTCGCCCTCACGCCGCCCGGTAGTGATCCGCCATCCGGTAGGTGCGCGCGTAGAGCGCAAACGCTCCCGCCGCCGCCAGCGCGAACGCCGCGAAGAAAAACATCTGCGCCGCCGTCACGCCGAAGCCCGTCGCCTTGATCGCATCCGTCACCGCCGCGTTTTTCACCGCCGCATTCGCGACCAGCACCCAGACGTTGCCCAGCGTCACCGACAGATTCCAGAAGCTCATCAGCGCGCCCTTCATCGACGCCGGCGCCTGGCTGTAGGCAAACTCCAGGCCCGTCGCCGACACCAGCACCTCGCCCAGCGTCAGCAGCGCATACGGCAGCACCTGCCACACGATCGAGAACGCCGTCCCGCCGTCCAACACCAGCTGCATCGCCCCGACGACGATCCACGCCAGCCCGGCGAACGCGATGCCCGCGCCCATCCGCCGCAGCGCCGTCATCTCGAAACCCGCGCGCTGCAGCGCCGGATAAAGCACGAGGTTGTTGAACGGGATCAGCAGCATCACCAGCAGCGGGTTCAACGCCTGCATCTGCGACGACTGGAACCACGCCGGCTTCGTCATCGCGTCCGCCTGCAGCACCCACGTCGATGCCTTCTGGTCGAAGAGCGACCAGAACGGCGTCACCAGCGCGAAGAGCACGAGCACCCGCAGCACCGCGCGCACACCGTCCACCGCCGTATCCGGATGAGCCCCACGCGCCCGGTCGAGCTGCACCCATGTGCCCACGCCGCCGCCCACCGCCAGCGCCACCAGCGCGAGGCACACCGCCAGCACGAAGCCCAGTTTCCCGATCTGCGTCAGCGCGACCAACGCCAGCACCGCGCCCGCCCCGCCCAGCAACCGCCCCGTCCCGCCCGCCAGCAGCGCCGTGCGCGCCACCCGCAGAAACGAATGCGGATCCGGCGGCGCCGGCGGCACCAGCACGTAGCGTTTCCGCCCCAGCCACAGCACCAGCGTCGAGATAGCCATCAGCAGGCCCGGAATCCCGAACGCGATGCTCGCGCCCAGCTGCTTCAAAAACATCGGCATCAGCAGCGACGCGAAGAACGACCCGAAATTGATGATCCAGTAGAACGCGTCGAACACCACCTTCGCCCGGTGCTTGTTCGTCTTGTCGAACTGGTCGCCGACAAACGCCGACACGCACGGCTTGATCCCGCCCGCGCCCAGCGCGATCAGCCCGAGCCCTGTGTAGAAGCCCGCGCGGCTCGACTCGAACAGCGCCAGGCACAGGTGCCCCACGCAATAGAGCAGGCTCAGCCAGAAGATCGTGTGGTATTTGCCGAAAAACCGATCCGCCAGCCAACCGCCCAGGAGCGGGAAGAAATACACGCCGATCACGAAGGTGTGGAACACGTCCTTCGCCGCCGCCCCGCGCTCCGCCTCCGGCAGGTGCGTCAACAGCGACGTCACCAGAAACACCGTCAGGATGTTGCGCATCCCGTAAAAGCTGAAGCGCTCGCAGCCTTCGTTGCCGATAATGTAGCGGATCTGGCGCGGGATCGGCACCGGGGCCGCCGCGGTCGCGGGGGTGTTGCTCATGCCGCCAGTCCGCCACGCCGCTACCCCGCGCGCGAGCGCAACTTCCGCACCCGGATCTCTCGTTGCTTTTTTCCGCGTCCGGCTCCGCGCCGTCGCAGTCACGCTCGACGCCGGGAACCAGGCGCTCGTCGCGCGCCTCGCCCTGGAGACCACCGTCGCCGGCACCGCGACGTTCCCCGCGGACGACCTCGCCGCCGAGTTCGCCAAGAATCCGCTCCACGCCGCTTCACGCCGCCGCCCGCGCCAACCGCGCCGGCAGCTACCTCGCAACCTTCGCGCCGCACGCCCCGCGTCACGCTGCTCGAGCCCGGCCGCGCGCGTGGGCCTCGATCCCGCGCCCGCCCCGCGCCCGCGGCACGCCGCCGGCCGCCTCGAAAGGACCGTGGCTGTCGCGCGCTGAACCGGGTGCCGGCGGCCCCCGCTCGGGACGCCCCGCGACCCCGGCCCGTTCCTCCACTCCGGAGTCGCCTCGCGCGGCGCGGCGCGCTCCCTTCGCGTCGTCCACCCGTCGTTCCGTTCCCGGACTGTCTGCCCGCCCACGCACCGCCCATGTCCTCCGACCGCGAAATCCTCTCGACCCGCGACTTCGCCGCCGCGCCCGCCGCCCTCTTCGCCGCCTTCGCCGATCCGGTTCGCCTCGCCGCGTGGTGGGGCCCCGCCGGTTTCACCAACACCATCACGCGTTTCGAGTTTCACGTCGGCGGCGCGTGGCACGTGACCATGCGCGCCCCCGACGGCACCGCCTTTCCGAACCTCTCCCGCTTCACCGCGATCGCGCCGCCCGACCGCATCGCGTTTCTCCACGAGGGACCGATGCACCGTTTCGAGATGGACATGATCTTCGCCGCGCACGCCGCCGGCACGCGTCTCGTATGGCGCATGACCTTCGACGATGCGGCGGAGGTGCAACGCCTCGGCTCCTTCATCGCCGCCGCCAACGAGCAGAACTTCGACCGCCTCGAGGCCCACCTCGCCGTCGCCTGATCGCGCGCCCGCCGAACCACCGCCCGCGCCGCACCCGGGCATCCCGCGCTAATACCAACGATAGCGTCCGCTTCCGCTTCGGTCCGCGGCGGGATTTCACATGGCGCCGGCCCGGCCCCCGGAGATACTCCGTTCCGCCAGCGCGGCGGTGTGCGCTGGGCCCCAACTTCCATGCACGCTGAGCCTCCTCGTCCGGCCGACGAATCGCCTTCTGGCGCCGCCGGCGTGCCCGCCACCGCCACACCGCCCGCCGGCTGGCCGGCCTTCCTGCGCCGCCCGCCGTCCGATCCCTTCGCCCGCGCGCTCTGCCCGGTGGGCGAAGCCGTCGCCGCCGGCATCGTGATCCATCTGGCCGACGGCACCGTCGCCGAGTGCAACCGCGCCGCCGACGAGATCTTCGGGTTCGAGCGTTCCGCCATGATCGGGTGCAATCCCGTCGCCGCGGGCCCGTGCCGCTCGTTCGACGCCGCCGGCCGCCTGCTCGGTCCCGCCACGCACCCGTGCACGGTCGCGGCCGCGACCGGTTTTGCCGTCCGCGGCTTCGAGCTCGGCGTGGACTTTCCCGATCGCCCGCGCCGCTACGTCATGATGGATGCGGTCCCGCTCGCCGCCGCCGCCGACC
>JBILLY010000416.1:0-4907 GCA_044375835.1 Opitutaceae bacterium | reverse complement strand
GAGCTCGTTGAAGCCGCGGTCGGGAAACACGCGTTTCATCTGGCGCTCGACGTTGCGCCACGCGGAGTCGCCCCAGAAATCGTCGAACATGAGAAAGCCGCCGTTCAGGAGGTATTTTCGCAGGGCCGCCACCTCGAGCTCGCTGAGCGACAGGCCGCCGGGCTCGACGATGTAGATCCAGGGCTGGTCCGCGAGGTCGGCCTCGGTGAGTTCGAGGATGCGGCCGTCGGGGCTGCACTTGAGCGAGGTCATCTGCTGGAGGCGGTAGGACAGGTTGAGGTCGCTGTCGGGCAGGTCCGTCGCCCAACCGCCGCCGCGGCGCATGTAGCCGCCGCCGAAGCCGCTGGCGTAGCGGATGCGCGTGAACGTGAAGACGTCTTTCTCGAAGCCCTTGGGGTTGGTCCACTCCGGCGTGCCCGTGCTGTGCGAGGGAATCTGCCGGGCCGTGCTGGCGCCTTCCGCGGCGGAGCCCGCCTCGCCGCCGCCGTAGCCGAAACCGCGGGAGCCGCCGCTGGGGCGCCGCTGCGCCGGCAGCAAGCTGGCGCAGGCCACGAAGACCGCGAGCGAGGCGAGCAGGCGTCTCATTCGGTTTTCTTGGCCGGCGACACCGGGTCGGCGGTCGCGGCACCGGCCGGAGCCCGACTCAGGTCCAGGAGCAGTTTCAACGCCTCGCGGTAGCGCGGCGTGTCTTCGAGCGCGAGCAGGGCGTGACGGCGCGCCTCGGCAAGATCGCTGCGTTTGAAGAGGAGGCGCGCCAGCTGGTAGTGCGCGTCGGCGCGTTCGGGGACATCGAGCTGGATGAGCGTCCGCCACGCGACGACCGCTTCCGAGTCGTCGCCGGTGGCGCCGGCCGCCTGCGCCATGAAGCGATAGGGCGCGGGCACGAGCGGGTTGACCGCGAGGTAGCGGCCGGCGTTGCGCGCAACGGTCGGCCAGTCTTTGTCCGCGGCGGCGAGTTCGGCGAGTCGCAGGTAGCCCTCGGTCGCCTCGTCGTCGATGGCGCACCACTGCTCGAGCGTGGCCCGCTCGGCCGCGCGGTCGTTGAGCGCCCGGTGCGCGGCGACGAGCGAGCGATACGGCGAGTCCGTGCCCTTCTGGCCGGGATAGAGAGTGACGAGGCGCTGAAGCGGGACTTTGGCGCCGGCCCAGTCCTGGGCTTCGATGAGCCGCTGGGCTTTCATTTTCAGCAACCAGTAGTTGTCGGGGTGCTTCTTTTCCCACGCGGCGAGCTCGGCGGCGGCATCGGGCAGCAGAATCTCCGGGTCGGGTTTTTCCCAGTCCATGCCCGGGGCGAGCTGCTCGGCGCGCTCTTTGGCGTAGGCGGCGAATTCCTTTTCGAGCTGCTCGAGCGGCACGGTGTGGCGCGCCAAGGAGGCGTTCACGTCGATCGCGCCGCGGAGGTCGCTGAGCACGGCGCGCAGCTTGTCGGCGCCGTAGCGCGTGACGATGAATTCGACCACCAGCGACGACTGCAGATAGGCGAACTGGAGGTGGCGCGGGGTCTTCGGCGCGAGGAAAGCCGCGCTCAGTTTGCCCACAGGGACGAGGTCTTCGCCGAGGATCATCTCGCGGTATTTCGGATCGATGCGCATGCCCCACGAGGGATCGGCCAGACGCTCTTCGTAGACGGAGATGCCCTCGCTGAGCCAGCGCGGCATCTTGTTCTTCGTCATCTGCAACGTGACCACGTGGCAGAACTCGTGCCACAGGACGGCCTCCCAGTTGGTGGGCGAGCTGCGCGACGCCGGGCTGTTGGCGGTCACGACGCGGCCGAAGCAGACGCCGAGGAAGCCGGCGACATCGGGCAAGCCGAAGGTGCGCACGGCGAAATCGCGCTCGTCGGCGAAGATCTCGATGTAGGTCGGCCGCGCCAGCTGCACGCCGTATTTCTTCACCAGCGTGTCGGACGCGCGGCGCAGGAGCGCGAGCACGCGCGGGCCGTAGACCGCGACCTCGGGCGCCGCCATGCGGATCACGAAGTCCTCGGTCGTGAGCTCGGCATACTTGTTCATCGTCTCGCGCAGCGTCACGAGGTTGAAAGCCTCGACGTCGTATTCGTCCTTCTCGTGCACTTCCTTGGCGAGGGCCCAGCCCTCGGTTTCCTGGCCGAGACGGAGCAGGTCGCTGGCGAGGCGGGCCTTGGCGGGCAGGTAGTCGGGATCGAACTCCTGCGCGCGGCGCTGCGCGGCGGCGCCTTCGGCGAAGCGGTATTTCGCGGAGAGTTTCTCCCCGATGAGCGAATCGACACGCGGGTTGCGCGGCCAGGCGCCGAGGGCCTTTTCGCGGGCGGTTTTTTCGCCGACGAGATCGTGGCGCAGGTGCGCGATCACGGCCCGGTAGGCCCATGCTTCGGGCTGCACCGGATTCACGTCGAGGATGGTGTCGATCGTCTCGTTGGCCTCGTCGTAAGCCTCCCCGTCGATGTGGTTGTCGACGATCTGGAGCAAACTCGGGACGTGCTTTGGATTGATGCGCAGGGCGGCTTGGAGCGACTTGTTGGCCTCCTCGCGGCTGCCGTTCTCAAACGCCCGCGCCCGGCCGCTGTGGAGATCGGGATCGTCGGGCAGGACCTTGAGGCCCTCGTCGAAGGCCCGCGCGGCGAGCGCACTGTCGTGTTTCTGCAACGCGAGTTCGCCGCGGGCGAGGTAGACGTCGCGCAGCTTCGGGTCGGATTTCTGCGCGGTGGCA
The DNA here is from genome assembly GCA_044375835.1 of Opitutaceae bacterium. Lineage (GTDB taxonomy): Bacteria > Verrucomicrobiota > Verrucomicrobiia > Opitutales > Opitutaceae > ER46. The sequence goes on along the minus strand of JBILLY010000416.1, from coordinate 2,219 downwards.
AAGAGGCGCTCGAGGACTTCCTTGGGATCGAAGCCGAGCAAGATCGCGGTGCGGCCGAACACGACGAGATCCGGGGGCGAGCGATACATCCACTGGCTGTCGCGGACGGCGCGCACGATGTCCTGCACGAGTTGCGCCGCTTCTTCGCGCCGGCCGTTGGCCAGGGCGACCTCGCGGGCGGCCCAGCGGAGGCGGATGCTGCGGGCGTCGCGGAGCATGGCCTCCTTGACCACCGTGTCGGCCTCCGCGTAGCGGCCGGTCTCCATCAACGCCCGCACGAGGAGAATGGCCCAGTCGGAGGTGGCGTTGCCGTCGCCGAGCTCGGCGCGGGACTGCTTGATGACGGCCGCATGGTTGCCGGCCAGGAGACCGCGCTGCACCTCGGCGAGATCGGCGCCGGACATCGCCGGGACGGCGGCGAGGCACGAAAACACCACCAGCCGAAGGACCCACGGCAAGCCCGCCCGACGGGGGGAAGACCGGGGAGCGGATTCGCCGGGGTCAGCCAAGGCTGTCCGGAGGCCGGTCATGCGGGCAAAGGGGTCGGTGGGAGAAACATGCGTGGGGGCAGCGCGGCGTGGGAATAGACGCACCGCCCGGCAAAGAGTGATGCGTGCCCGCACGGTTTTCTCAAGCCCGGCGACGAATGTTTTCCGGCGCGGCGCGCTTGCCTGCCCCGGGCGGCTTCGCCTTCCTCGCCCGCATGCTCCGTCCGGCCGTTTTCTGCCTATTCTGCTCCGTGGTCGCCGTCGCGTCCGCCGCCGACTTCCCGGGTCGCTTCGAGGAATTGAAACGCACCCTGTCGCCGGCCCAACTCTACGCGCTGCTCTACGATCTGCCGAAGGGCGGCGACCTGCACAACCACAGCGGCGGCTCGGAAATCCCGGAGTGGATCCACGACGTGCTGACCAATCCCGACCGCACCGGCGGCGACACCTTCTACACCCGCATCCGCCTCTCGACCGAACCCGCTGCCCTCGCCCCCGGCGTCCGCTTCCGGACGATCCGGCAACGCACCTACGATATGCTCTCGCCGGTGGTGCGCGCGGAATACGTGCCGTTGAACAAACTGACGCCCGCCGAAAAGGCGGCCTGGCTCGACGCCTTCCGCCTCGATGCCCCGGGCGAGGGTCGCAACGAATTTTTCAACGGCATCTGGGCGCGACGCGGCGACATCGGCCAGAATCTGCCGGCCCGGCTCGAATTGCTGGCGGAGAACATCAAGGCCTTCGCCGCGGAAGGCGTGCGCTATCTGGAGACTCAATTCACCGCCGACGGCATCGTCGCGAACGACGGCCGGGTGATCCCGGCCGAGGAGGCCGCCGACGCCATCCGCCAGCGGCTCGCGGGCGCCGACATCCTCGCCACCGGCCTCACGGTGCGGATGCAGGACACCGTGCTGCGTTTCCGGCCCGATGCGGAGGCCAAGCTCGCCGAGACCTACGCTTTCGTGGACGCCAACCGTGACCTCTGGGTCGGGATCAACATGGCCGGCATCGAGGAAAACGGCCGCGGCTTCCCGCGCCGTTTCCTCCAGACCTTCCGGCAACTGCGCTCCCTCTACCCCACCCTGCCGCTCTCGATCCACGCCGGCGAGATGGACGGCCCCGATTCCCACGTGCGCGACACGCTCCTGCTCGGCGCCAGCCGGATCGGCCACGGCATCAACCTGATCCACGATGAAAGCACGCTCCTGCTCCTCCAGCAGAACCGCCGTGTGCTGGTCGAGGTAAACCTCATCTCAAATCGCCTGCTCGAATACACCCCGGACCTGACGCAGCATCCGTTTCCCGAATACCTGCGCACCGGCGTGCCCGTCTGTCTCAACACCGACGACCGCGGCATGTGGGACTCGAACCTGACCGACGAATACTACACGGCCGTGAGCATGTTCCGGCTGTCGTGGCCCGAAGTCGTCTCCCTCGGGCGCAACTCGCTCGCCTACGCCTTCGTCCAGGCCGACGTGAAGGCGAAACTGCTCGCCGACTACGAGGCGCGGGTCGCCGCCTTCGAGGAAAAATACGGCGCCGGCACGCTCGCCGACGCGCTCGCCAAAGTGCAGGTGCTCCGCCCCGTCGCCTACGGCTACGCGCGGCGCACGTGGGGTTTCGAGTTTCCGTAAGCGCCGGCTGGGCGGACGGGCGGATGGGCGGTAGGGGCGGTAGGGCGAGGCGTCCCCGCCCTACCCGCGTCGCTCGGCAGCGGCGGCGTTCGCGTCT
>JBILLY010000415.1:0-4916 GCA_044375835.1 Opitutaceae bacterium | reverse complement strand
CCGCCCGTCCGCCCCCGTTCGCCCCGCCCAACCCGCTCGCCCCGCCCATGCGCTTCCCGCTCCTCCCTATCCTCCGCTCGGCTCGCCGCCGCGCCCGCGTCGCCGCCGGCCTTGCCGCCCTCCTCGCCGTCACGGTGGCACTCCCTCTGCCGGCCGCCGCCGCCGCGCCCGCCAAACCCAATATCGTCGTCATCCTCGTCGACGACATGGGCTGGGCCGACCTCGGCTGCTACGGCTCCGAAATTCCCACGCCCAATCTCGACCGCCTCGCCGCCGGCGGCGTGCGCTTCACCCAGTTCTACAACACCGGCCGCTGCTGCCCCACCCGCGCCAGCCTCCTCACCGGCCTCTACCCGCACCAAGCCGGCGTCGGCCACATGGTCAGCGATGCGGGCGAGGCCTTCCCCGGCTACCGCGGCCGCCTCCACGCCCACACGCCGACGATCGCCGAGGTCCTTCGCCCCGCCGGCTACTTCACCGCCATGACCGGCAAATGGCACGTCGGCCACGCCGCCGGCGTCACACCCGCCACCCGCGGCTTCGACCGCGCCCTCCACGCCGCCGCCGGCGGCTTCTATTTTTCCAGCTCCGACCGCGCGAAACTCTTCCTCAACGACGAGCCGCTCGCCGACGCCGACCCGCGCCTGCCCAAGGACTGGTATTCCACCGACCTCTGGACCGACTTCGGCCTCAAATTCGTCGACGACGCCCGCGCCGCGCAAAAGCCCTTCTTCCTCTACGTCGCCCACAACGCCCCGCACTTCCCGCTCCAGGCCTCCGCCGCCGACATCGCCCGCTTCCGCGGCCAGTATCAGGCCGGCTGGGACAAACTCCGCCTCGCCCGCCACGCCCGCCAAAAGGAGCTCGGCCTCGTCGACGCCGCCTGGCCGCTCGCTCCGCGCGCCGACGCCATCGCCGCCTGGGACTCGCTTTCCGCCGCCGACCGCGACCGCTTCGACCACCTCATGGCCGTCTACGCCGCCTGCGTCTTCGCCATGGACCGCGCCGTCGGCCGCCTCGTCGACGGCCTCCGCGAACGCGGCGTGCTCGACCACACCCTCATCCTCTTCCTCAGCGACAACGGCGGCAATGCCGAGGCCGGCCCCGCCGGCCGCAGCAACGGCGACCCGACGCGGGCGGACTCCAACTGGTTCTCCGGCGAATCGTGGGCGCACCTGCAAAATACGCCTTTCCGCCGCTACAAACACTACAACCACGAGGGCGGCATCGCCTCCCCGCTGATCGCCCACTGGCCCGCCGCCATGCCCGCCGCCCGCCGCGGCACCCTCGAGTCCACGCCCGCCCACCTCGTCGATCTCCTCGCCACCACCGTCGATCTCGCCGGCGCAACGTTCCCGCGCGAGCACGCGGGCCGCGCCACCGTCGCGCCCGAGGGCCGCAGCTTCGCGCCGCTCCTCACCGCCGCCCGCCCCGCACCGCCGCCGGAGCGCGCGCTCTTCTGGGAGCACGAGGGCAACGCCGCCGTCCGCCTCGGCGATTGGAAACTCGTCCGCCAGGGCCGCACCGGCCCGTGGGAACTCTACAACGTGAAGCTCGACCGCACCGAACTGCGCGACCTCAGCGCCGCCGAGCCCGCCCGTGCGCAAGACCTCGCCGCCCGCTGGGAGGCCTGGGCCCGCCGCGCGAACGCGCTCCCCGCGCCCGGCGCCGCCGCCCCGGGCGGCAAAAAGAAGAAGGCCAAGACCGCCAACTGACGCCGCCGCCGGCCCGGCATGGTTCGCCGGCCCCGGCACCGGTCACTGCGCCCGCCGCGCCCGTTCGCGCGGGTGGCGAGCCTCCACCAACCCACGCCCCCCGCCGGCTCGACGTAGCCCGCCTCGTGAGAGGCGGGACCGCTCGCAAGTCACCTACCCCTCGTCCCCCCCCGCTCCCCGCGCGCCCGAACCACGCCGGGCTACGACGGCCACACGCAGGGAAAGCCACGTCGCGACCTTCGTCGGACGCGCGCGCTACTCCGGCGGCCGCGGCGCTTCCGGTTTCTTCTCCGGCGCTTTCAACCCGATGTGGTCCGCGAGGTTTTTGCCGTCGAACCCATACGTGTAGCTCTCCGCTGTCAGCGGCAGCATCGTGGCGTTCCAGTCGGACCACGCGCGCGTGAGGCGGCGATAGTCGTCGGGCCGGCGCGCCTTCAGGTTCGCGCGCTCCATCGGGTCGTCGGCGAGGTCGAAGAGGAACGTGTTGCCGAGCACGCGCAGGTATTTGAGGTCGCCGTCGCGCACAGCCTCCTGACCGTTGCCCTTGTAGCGCCAGAACAGCCGGCGCGCGACGGGCGCCGCACCCTGCGTCAGCTGCGGCAGCAGGTTCATGCCGTCGCTCGGGAACTTCGGATCGGGCGCGGTCCCCGCCGCGGCCAACAGCGTCGGCAGCCAATCCATGTGGATCATCACCTGCCCGCTCACACGCCCCGGCGCGACGCGCGCCGGCCACTGCACGATCGCCGGCACGCGCAGCCCGCCCTCCAGCAGCTCGCTTTTCCAACCCGTGAACGGCCAGTTGTAGGAGAAGCGCTCGCCGCCGTTGTCGCTCGTGAAGATCACTATCGTGTTTTCGGCGAGTCCGTTTTTCTCCAGCGCCGCGACCACGCGCCCGATCTGCCGATCCATCGCCTCGATCATCGCGACATAGGTCTTCGTCGAGCCGCCGTCGTGGTGCAGCAGGCCGCGCCCGCCCAGGCGTTTCGCCTCGGCCGCGTCGTCCGGCCCTTCCCACGGCCAGTGCGGCGCGCTGAAATGCAGGCTGATGAAAAACGACTCCCGCGCCCGCGCATACGCGTCGATCGCGTCGACCGCCCGCTGCCCGAGCAGATCGGTCAGGTAGCCTTCCTGCCGGAGCGGCGTCTCGTCGGACCAGAAGTCCGGCTTCAGGTCCGTGCCGCTGTGGAGAAAGTAATCCACGCCGCCGCCATGGTAGCCGTAGAACTGCTCGTAGCCGCTCCTCCGCGGGCCGAATTTCGGCGGCAGACCGAGGTGCCACTTGCCGATGAGCATCGTGCGGTAGCCCGCCGCCTTGAGCAGCGATGGCAGCGTCGGGTGCTCCGGCGGCAGACCGATGCCCTCGCTGCCCACCGTCGCGATCGGCTCCTCGAGTCCGACGCGCAGCCGGTAGTGGTAGCGGCCGGTGATGAGCGCGACCCGCGACGGCGTGCACACGCAGCTGTTGGCATAGGCCTGCGTGAATTTCACGCCCCGCGCCGCGAGCCGGTCGATCGCGGGCGTGCGCACGTCCGGCCGCCCGTAGCACGCCACGTCCCCGTAGCCGAGATCGTCGGCCATGATGAAGACGATATTGGGCCGGGCGTTTTCCGCGGCCGCGGCGCGTAGCCCGACCGACGCCGTCAGCACCAAACAGAACGCAACACACCGCAGCGGGAGATTCATGGATTGGAGACCGCCGAGCGTCGTTTCCCCCGCCCGCCGGCGCAACGCGAATGCCGCCCCGGGCTTCCCGGCACTCAACGTTCAGCTCTCAACTCTCCATTCCGCGATACAACCCTACGCCAACTGCGTCCCGTCGAGAAACACCTCGCCCGCCGCGCCGCGCCGCAGGTTCTCCACGCTCACGCGTGCGATCTCCCGCAGCGCCTCGACCGTGAGGAACGCTTGGTGCGCCGTGATCAGCACATTGGGAAACGTCAGCAGCCGCGACAGCTCGTCGTCCTGCAGCACCGTGCCCGACAGGTCCTCGAAAAAAACGCCCTCCTCCTCCTCGTAGACATCGAGCCCCACGCCTCCGAGCTGCCCCGATTTCAACGCCGCCAGCAGCGCAGTCGTGTCGATCAGTTTCCCTCGGCTCGTGTTCACCAGATACGCCCCGGGCTTCATCGCCGCCAGCGTCCGTTCGTTGATCAGGTGGTGCGTCTCCGGCGTCAGCGGCGTGTGCAGCGACACGATGTCCGCCGCCGCCAGCAACTCCGCCAACGGCACATACGTCACGCCTTCCGCCGCCGCCCACGCCGCGTCCGGAAACGGATCGCTCGCCAGCACCCGCGCGCCGAAGCCGCGAAAAATCCGCGCCGTCAACCGCCCGATTTTGCCCGTGCCGACGAGCCCCACCGTCTTGCCGTAAATGTCGAAGCCCACCAGCCCCCCGAGCGCGAAGTTGTGCTCGCGCACGCGATTGTAGGCGCGGTGGATCTTGCGGTTCAGCGTGAGCAGCAGCGCCAGCGTGTGCTCCGCCACCGCATGCGGCGAATACGCCGGCACCCGCGTCACCGCCAGCCCCAGGGCCTTCGCCGCCGCGAGGTCGATCTGGTTGAAGCCCGCGCACCGCAGCGCCACGTGCTGCACGCCGATCGCCGCGAGTTTTTCCAGACACGCGCGATCCAACCGGTCGTTCACAAACGCGCAGATCGCCGCGCACCCGCGCGCCGTGTCCGCCGTCTCGGCCGACAGCCGGAAATCGAAAAAACGCCACGCCTGCTCCGCCCCGCCGGGCGCCGCGGGAAACGAATCCCGGTCATAGGGCTTGGTGTCGTAGAAGGCCACGGGCGTCATCCCGTCAGCCTTCGCCGCCGCCGCCGCGCTGGCGACCACGATTCCGGTTTTCATAGCGCCGCACGTCGCGTCCTCCCGCGGCCCATGCCGAGCGCATCACCGCTCCCGCGCGGACTGCGTGGACGCGGCCCCGTTCGCGGCGCCGCCCCTCAGCCCTTGCGCCGCTTCTTGCCGCCGCCCGCGGCCGATTTCTTGAACTTCGGCATCGGCTGCTGCTTCTGCCGGTAGCGTTCGTTGGCCCGCTGGTCCTTGATGGTCGGGAGATATTTGGCGCCCATGGCTCCACAGCGCCCCACTCCTGCCGCGCGCGCAACCGCATTTTCCGCCCGCGCCGCACCCCGCGCGCCGCCCGCCCGGAACAACCGCCGGCGCCCGCCGCGCCTCCGTCCCGCTCAGCGGAAA
>JBILLY010000414.1:0-4923 GCA_044375835.1 Opitutaceae bacterium | reverse complement strand
ACCAGCCGCGGGCCTGCGCTTGGTAGAAGCCGCCGTGCTCGGGCTCGGCCATCCAGTCGAGCTGGACGGTGATCTTGGTGACCTTGGCGGGAGCGGATTTTTCCGCGGCGCGGGCGGTGGCCGAAAGCGGGAGAAGGAGAGAGAAAGAGACGGAGAGAAGGAGAGACAGGGAAGCGGGGAGACGGCGGGACGGCGGGACGGGGAGGTGAGCGGTGCGATGCATGGTGGAAAAATTCGGCGGCGGGTCAGCGGTCGGTGCGTTCGTAGGAGTCGTGCCAGTGGTGGAGGGAGAGCCAGGCGAGGGCGAGGACGGCGGCGTTGAGGATGAAGCCGAGAGCGCAGGTGACGAAGGCGGTGGCGAAGAGGGCGGCGTATTTGGCCTGGCTGGCGAAGATGACGGCTTGGAAACCGAGGCCGCCGCCGTCGCCGCGGGAGGAGCCGGCGTTCATGTCGGCGACGACGGCGCCGATCGGCGCGATGGTCGCGGCGATGCGGAGGCCGGTGAAGAAATACGGCAAGGCGGCGGGCACGCGGAGGAGAAGGAGTTGTTGCCAGCCGCGGGCGCGGTAGAGGCGGAAGAGCTCGACGAGGTGGCGGTCGGTCGAGACGAGGCCCTGGGTCGTGTTCACGACGAGCGGGAAGAAGGCGATGACGAAGGTGAGGAGCGTGACGCTTTTGAGGCCGGCGCCGACCCAGATGACGCAGATCGGGGCGAGGATGGGCAGGGGCGTCATCTGCAGGGCCATCAAGAACGGGTAGAGGCTGGTGCGGACGAGGGACGAGAGGGAGAGGACGAGGGAAAGGACGATGCTGACGACGACGGCGAGGGCGAAGCCGAGGAGGGCGCCCTGGGTGGTGTTGAGAGCGGAGCGGGCGAGGGTGGCGCGATGCTCGGCGAAGGCGTCGACGACGGCGCCGGGGGACGGGAGCAGAAAACGGAGGTCCTCGCCGAGGGAGACATGGATCAGCTGCCAGAGCGCCACGACGCAGACGCCGGTGGCGAGGGGCAGGAGAAACTTGAGAAGCGGGCGCGGCATCAGACGGCGGCCGGGGCGGCGTGCTCCACGGAGCGGAGAATGCGGGAGACGTGGGCGACGAGGTCGAGGTAGGGGCGGGAAAGGCGTGTGTCCTCGGTGCGCGGATACGGGAGCGGGACGGTGATCTCGGTGTGGACGCGGCCGGGATTGGCGGCGAGGACGACGATGCGGTTGGACAGGAAGACGGCCTCGGCGACGCTGTGGGTGACGAAGAAGGCGGTCCACTCGGCCTGCTGGCGGATGGCGAGCAGTTCCTCGTTGAGGTGCTCGCGGGTCATCTCGTCGAGGGCGCCGAAGGGCTCGTCGAGGAGCAGGAGGCGGGGCTCGAGGGCGAGCGCGCGGGCGAGGGAGACGCGCATCTTTTGGCCGCCGCTGAGCTGGCGCGGGTAGGCGGCGGCGCGATCGCCGAGGCGGACGAGGTCGAGCACGCGGCGGCGGGTGGCGGCGCGGGCGGGGGCGTCGACGCCGCGGAGTTTTTGTGGGACCTCGATGTTGGCGCCGACGTTGAGCCAGGGGAGGAGGTTCGGCTCCTGGAAAACGAAGGCGAGTTCGGCGGCGGCGTCGGCGGGTGGGCGGCCGTCGACGGCGATGGAGCCGGAGGTGAGCGGGCTGAGGCCGGCGAGCAGGCGGAGCAAGGTGGATTTGCCGCAACCGCTGGGCCCGATGAGGGAAATGAAGTCGCCGGGCCGGGCGGTGAACGAGATGCCGTCGAGCACGAGCGGGCCGTCACCGAAGCGTTTGGTGACGGCGCGAAATTCGACGGTCGGTGGCGCGGACATGCGGCCGGAAAGTGGGGGGCTGCGCGCGGCGGGGCAAGGGACGAGCGCAGATTAGGACGCGGTCGCGGGAAGCAGTGTGCGGATGGGAAAAGGCGAGGGGCGACGCAGGGCGAATGACGAATGACGGATGACGAATGACGGATGACGCACTACGTCTGCTGCTGAAAGGTCAGTGGGTGGGGGCCGACGTGGGAGGGCGGAGCGGTTGAGTGGAGGTGCGCGGCACTTGAGCCGCGACGGCTCGGCGGGGACGCCTCGCCCCACCAAAGGACCCGGGGCGCGGGGGCCGGGCGAGGCGTCTTGCGTTTGGGCGCGGAGGGAGAGGCGGGGCGAAGACCCGCCCTACGGGTGGGGCGGTGCGCGCGACTAAGGCTGGAGGAGGGCGCGCGCCTGCGGGTGGCCGGGGTTGAGCTCGAGGGTGCGGCGGGCGGCGGCTTGGGCGCCGGCGCGGTCGCCGCGTTGCCAGAGGACCGTGGCGCGGGCGTAGGGATAGTCGGCGACGGTGGGCGCGAGGCGCTCGGCGGTTTCGAGGGCGACGAGGGCGTCGGCGGGGCGGTTGGTTTGCGCTAGGAGGAGGCCGAGGTTGTAGGCGGCGCGGTGCTGGCGCGGGTCGCGGCGCAGGGTTTCGCGCAGGGCGAGTTCGGCGTCGGGGAGCTTGCCGGCGCCGGCGAAGGCGAGGGCGGCGTTGAAGCTGTAGGTGGCGTTGGTCGTTTCGAGCTGGGCGGCGCGCCAGAGGGAGGCGGCGGCTTCGGCGGGTTTGTTGTTTTCGTTGAGCACGATGCCGAGGGCTTCGTGGATGCCGGCGGAGTTGGGGTCCCAGGCGGTGGCTTTGCGGAGTTCGGCTTCGGCTTCGGCGGGGCGGCCGCGGTTGAAGAGATCCTGGCCGAGGCGCATGCGGCCGGCGGGTTGGTCGGCGGTGGCGGCGAGGTAGCGGTCGAGTTCGAGGCGGACGGGCGAGCCGGGCGGGAGTTCGGGTGAGAGCGGCCAGGCGGCGTCGAGGCGGACGAGGCGCGAGCTGTCGTTGAGCAGCGGGCGGAGGTTGACGACCTCGGCGGGGATGGTGGCGAGGATCTGGGCGGCGGCGCTGCGGACGAGCGGGTCTTCGTGTTTGGCGGCGGCGCGGGCGGCGGCGGAGACGCGCGGGTCGTTGGCGGCGTAGGGACGCGTGAGGAGCAGCAGCGTGGCGCGCCAGGCGGGGATGTCTTCGGTGGCGATGAGTTCGAGGAGCTTCGACGCGGCGTCGGGGGCGCCGGCCTGGGCGGCGGCGCTGGCGCGGGCGCGGGCGCGCTGGCGCGAGTCGAGTTTCCTGCCATACCACGCGTCGGCGTGGCCGATGGCCCAATCGACGTCTTTGTCGGTGTGGCAGCGGTTGCAGGCGTTGGGGATGCCGAGCTCTTTGGTGAGGAGCGGGTCGGGTTTGAGGAAGCCGTGGTCGTGGCGCGGGTCGCGCTGCATGTAGGTCGTCGTGGGCATGTGGCACGAGACGCACTGGTTGCCGACGCTGCCGGCGGCGTGGCGCGAGTGGGCGAGCGGGTCGATGACGGGGGCGTTGAGGCGCGGCGAGGGGCCGTGGCACTGCATGCAGAGCGAGTTGTCCTGAACGGCGAGGCGGGTCTTGCCGCTGTGGGGATCGTGGCAGTCGAAGCAGGTGACGCCGGCCTTGCCGCCCATGCGGGAGGTGAGGAAGCCGGTGTAGTTGAAGTCTTCGTCGCGCATCTGGCCGTCGGGCCAGAAGATCGCGGTCTCGGTGGGAAGCGTGAGCCGGTAGTGGTCGGTGTAGGGGGCGCCGGGCACGAGGCCGCCGGTGAGGAGTTCGTTGCGGGCGTGGCAGGGCGCGCAGGTTTCCTGGGCGCGCTTGAGGTCGGCGGCGGTGGCGCCGACGCGGAGGCCGGGCGCGGGTTTGCGCGCGGGATCGAGGTGGCTGGCGGGCAGATCGCCGTGGCACTGGGCGCAGCCGACGCCGTGTTCGCGCCACGTGGTGGCGTAGGTGTCGGTAGCGGAGTCGTAGTTTTTCTTGAAGTCGGTCATGTGGCAGTGGGCGCACATGGCGTTCCAGTTCATGCCGCGGCCGGTCCAGTGGCCCCACTCGCCGCGGCGGCGGCGCTCGTCGCCGAAGACGTTGAAAAATTCGTTTTTGCCCGGGTCGTAGGTGAGTTCGGCGGCCTGGTAGCGGCCGCCGCCGATGGGCACGACGTATTGGCGGATGGGCGTGTAGCCGAGGGCGAAGTCGGCGACGTAGCGCTCGATGGCGGCGGCGGTGGGCGAGCCGGCGGCGTCGACCGGCGTCTCGGTGAAGTGGGGTTTGCCGTCCTTCCATTCGACGCGGTAGCGGATACCGTGGGCGGTGAATTCGCGCGGCGTGCCGAAGGCGTCGGCATCGAGGGCGGCGTCGACGGGGCGGTTGGCCTTGGCGTGGTGGGAGCCGGCCCAGGCGGCGTAGATGTCTTCGTGGCAGCTGCGGCAGTCGGCGGACTTGAAGGCGGTCGGCGGCGGGGCGGCGACGACTTTGGCCGCGGCGGGGGCGGGTGTGGAGTTATTGGATACGGCGGAAGGCGCGGCGTCGCGGCGGCAGGCGGTCAGGGCCAGGCAGAGGGAGGCGACGGAGACGGAGAGAAGGAGGGAAAGAGAGAGGGGGAGACGGGGAGCGGGGGCGTTGGAGCGCTGGCGGGGAGGACGGGTGAAACTGGGGACGGGCGAAGGCATGGGCGGGGCTCAGCGGGCGGAGAAGCGGTAGATCGTGGTGCTGCGGAGTGTGGCGCCGGGGCGGAGGATCACGGAGGGGAACGACGGCTGGTTGACGGCGTCGGGCCAGCCCTGGGTCTCGAGGCAGAAGCCGTGGCGGTGGCCGTAGACGTGGCCGTTTTTGGCGGCGTAGGAACCGTCGAGGAAGTTGCCGGTGTAGAACTGCATGCCGGGCTCGGTGGTGAAGACTTCCATGACGCGGCCGGTCGTCGGCTCGTGGACGAAGGCGGCGGGGACGAGGGCGCCGGGGGAGGCGGGGTCGCGGTCGACGATCATGTTGTGGTCGTAGCCGAGGCCGAAGCGGATCTGCGCGTGGTCGGACGCGATGCGGGCGCCGATCGGAGTGGGCTCGGAGAAATCGAACG
>JBILLY010000413.1:0-4924 GCA_044375835.1 Opitutaceae bacterium | reverse complement strand
GAGGGCGATGGTGCGGCCGCGGAGGTCGAGCTCGAGCGTGCGGGCGAAGGCGCGGACGTGGCGCGTGAGTTTCTTTTCGAGGTCGGCGAAGGTGCTCGAGAAGCGGTGGAGCTCGTGCATCGAGGCATAGCTGGTGTAGCCGCCGGGGTAGTTTTTCTCGGACCAGCGGCGGCCGGCGGCGTCGAAGTCGCGCAGGCGGCGGCACTCCTCGGTGAAGTCGGCGTTGAGCCGGCGGCGCGCGGCGGCGGAAGCGACGAGCGGCTCGCAGTAGATGTAGGTGGGAAACCAGGCGCGGGTGGGCATGGCGTTGGAGTCGGGGAGGAGCTGAGAGCCGGGGGGCTAGAGCGGAGAGTCGAACCGGGCGCCGGAGGGGGCGGGTGAAAGGCGTGGGTAGGCGACCGGCGGCGGGACTCAGCGGACGCCGCACATGAGTTTCTTCACCCACGGGACGAGGGCGAAGAGGATGAGGGTGGCGACGCCGACCCAGATGGATTGCTTGAGGAAGAAGTCGGCGAGGTCGGCGGGGTTCTCGCTCTTGAATCCACCGGCGAGGACGCCGGCGAGTTTGTTGCCCAGGGCGGCGGCGAGGAACCAGATGCCCATGACGAGGCCGACGAGGCGCTGCGGGGCGAGTTTGGTCATGGTGCTGAGGCCGACGGGGCTGAGGAGCATCTCGCCGACGGTCTGGAGGAAGAACAGTCCGAGGAGCCAGAGCGGGCCGACTTTGCCCGCGGCGGTGAGCTTGGCGGCGGGGACCATGAGCACGAAGGAGAGCGCGACGAAGAAGAGGCCGAGCGTGAACTTCATCGGGCTCGAGGGCTGCTTGGGGCCGAGCGTGATCCAGAGCCAGGCGAAGATCGGCGCGAGGAGAATGACCCAGAGGGAATTCACGGACTGCCAGTAGGCGGACTCGAATTTCCAGCCGGCGATTTCGTTGCGCGTGAGTTTGTCGGCGAAGAGGGAGATGGAGGAGCCGGTCTGCTCGAAGATCGCCCAGAAGATCTCGGCGGCGAAAAAGAAGACGAGAATGGCGGCGATGCGCTTGCTGTCCTGATCGGGGCGGAAGGCGAAGAAGAGGATGAGGGCGATCTGGACGGCGAAGAGGGCGTAGACGATCCACGGGTTGGAGTCGCTGGCCTTCATGGCGGCGATGAGGGCGAGTGAGCCGAGGGCGACGAGGCAGGGGCGCGCTTGACCGGGGGCGAGGGCGGGGGCGTTGCCGACGTGGGCGAGGCGGCTGCGCTGCAGGACGTAGACGATCAGGCCGAGGGTCATGCCGACGCCGGCGGCGCCGAAGCCCCAGTGCCAGCTGTGGCGCGGGTCGAGGCCCCAGGCGGTGAGCTGGGCTTTCCAATCGGCGTTCTGCGCGAGGTAGCCGGTGACGAGCGGCGAGAGGAAGCCGCCGATATTGATGCCCATGTAGAAAATCGAGAAGCCGGCGTCGCGGCGCTCGTCGGTGGGGCTGTAGAGGCCGCCGACCATCGTGGAGATGTTGGGCTTCAGCAGGCCGGTGCCGAGGGCGACGAGGACGAGGCCGGCGTAGAAGGTTGAGAGCGAGTTGAAGGCCATCGCGAAATGGCCGCTGGCGATGACGATGCCGCCGATGAGGACGGCGCGGCGGGAGCCGATGAAGTTGTCGGCGATGTAGCCGCCGAGGATCGACAGCAGATACACGCTCATCGTGTAGGTGCCGTAGACGCCGGCGGCGGTCTTGGTGTCGAAGCCGAGGCCGCCCTCGGCCGCGGTCGCGACCATGAAGAGCATGAGGATCGCCCGCATGCCGTAGTAGGAAAAGCGCTCCCACATCTCGGCGAAGAAGAGCGTCGTGAGGCCGGACGGATGGCCGCCGATGCCGCGGGTGTCGTGGTGGGTGTCGGGCGGGCCGCCGGCGGCGGGCACAGTCGAGGGGCTGGAACTCATGTGAAGTGTGCCGGGAGCGTGGGAGCGGCCCGGAGCGGCGCAAAGCTGAAATCGGGACGGCAACGTGAGCGGCCGTGCGGGCGTCGGGGCGAGCGGCGGTGCGGGCGATGCGGGCGGGCGTGGCGGTGGGGTGGTGGTGGCGCGATGCGCGCGTCGGGGCGAGCAGCGGGAGGGCCGGTGCGGAGGGCGCGAGGGCGATGGTCGCGACCGGCGGGGCGAGGGCGCGGGGTGGTGTATCCCGTTTTCCGCGACGGCTCGGCGGGGACGCCTCGCCCTACCGTGCGGGGCGCGCCGGAGGCTCGATCTACTGCGGGGGATGCTTGGCGGACCACCTGCGGTAGTGGTCGAGGACGCGCTTGGGGTTGTCGGTGAACCAGGCGTAGCCGTTGCGGCGTTCGGCGGAGATGGCGTTGATGTCGTCGTGGATCGACTTGTCGCGGTCGCCGTAGATGGGGCGGTCGGTCTTGAGATCGTAGTAGCGCGCCCAGAGCGGGCCGGCGCCGGGCGTGGGCACGAGCGTGCGGGCTTCGGCGCCGGGCGGGCGCGTCCAGGCGACGTCGCGGAGTTCGGTTTTCCGGAACCACGCGGCGGCGGCGTGGACGGCGCGGACGATCTCGGGCGTGGGGGCGGGTTCCTCGATCAGGAACAGCGTGAGGCCGGCGCTTTCGCCGCTGCTGGCGGCGGGCATCTCGTAGTTGCGGGCGGAGGTGGGCGCGAGGGTGAGCATGTCGTGCTGTTGGCCCCAGACGGTGCGGCGGCCTTCGACGACGAGTTGGCAGGCGAGGATGCAGGCGAGGCCGCGGGCGGCGGCGGCGGCGGCGCGGGTGCGGGCGGCGGGGGCGATCCAGGCGAAATCGTTTTGGCCGGCGGCGACATCGCGGAGGAAGCGGACGATGTTGGTGAAGGCGCCGTCGTTGAAGGTGATCGCGTCGTGGTAGCCGCCATCGAGGGGGAAGTTCTGGGGCCAGCCGCCGTTGGGGTATTGGGCGGCGACGATGTAATCGAGTCCGCGGAGGACGGCGGCGCGCCAGGCGGCGCCGGTGGATTCGTCCGCGGCGGCGGCGACGCGGACGAGGAAGCGGAGTTCGCCGATGGTGGCGTTGTTGTCGAAGGTGCCGATGTAGCTCCACTTCAGGTCGGAGGGCTGGTCGTTGTCGCCGGGGGTGAGGAAGCGGGAGACGTTGGTGTCGGGGGAAAAGGCCTCGCCGGGGCGGCGCCGGTGGTCGCCGGTATGGAAGTTTTTGCTCCAGCCGCCGGCGGGCGTCTGGAAGGAGACGACGTGGTCGGCCATGGTGCGGGCCTCGGCGGTCGCGAACCAGGCGGCGGGGCGGGTGGCGTTGAGGCGCGGGGCGGAGCGGTCGGTGACGACGGGGATTTTTTCTTTGATGCCGTGGCGGGCGATCTCGTCGGCGAGGAAGGCCTGATCGCGGGCGCGGAGGGCGGTCGAGCGGGCAAGATATTGCGACCAGGCAGGCTGTTCGGCGGCGGGGAGGGTGGCGATGCGCGCGGCGGTGAGCGGGGCGGACGGCGGGTTGGTGCCGAGTTGGGCGGCGACGGCCGGTGAAGCGACGAAAGCAGGCAGGGCCGCGAGGAGGAGCGCGAGCGGGCAGCGGAGCAGGCGGCGGGCGGCGGCGAGGGCGTTGAGCATGGTGCGAAGGGGCGGAGGGCGGCGGAGACGAGCCGGGCGGCGGAAGGTTGCAGGGCAACTCCGCGCTTGCCATGCGGCGCGGGCCGAATCGTGGTTGACCGTCCGGCATGAAGACCCCCGCGCCCACCGTCCGCTCGCTCGCCCGTGCCCTCGGGCTCTCGCACACGACCGTCTCCGACGCTTTGCGCGGGAAAGGGCGCGTCGATCCGGCGACGGCGGAGCGGGTGAAGAAGGCGGCGCGCGAGGCGGGCTACCGGCGGAATCCGCTGGCGGCGGCGGTGATGTCGGAGTTGCGGCGTTCGCGCGGGGCGACGTTTCGCGGCGTGCTGGCGGCGGTGGATTTGCTGGAGCCGCAGCGGCGGGACCCGCACGGGGCGTTTCACAACGAACTGGTGCAGGGCGGCCGCGAGCGGGCGACGGCGCTGGGTTTCAAGCTGGAGGAATTTGTGGTCGGCGTGGGCGGGCTGACGGTGGCGCGGCTCGACACGATCATGCAGTCGCGGGGGATCCACGGCGTGCTGTTGCTGCCCTCGTGGCATGCGCCGGACTGGTCGGGCCTCGACTGGGCGCGCTACGCGGGCGTCTACACGGACTACGTGATCGAGAAGCCGGCGCTGCACTGCGTGTGCTGCAACCACTACCGCTCGATGACCTCGCTGCTCACGCTGCTGAAATCGCGCGGCTACAAGCGGCCGGGGTTGTTCATGGAGCGGGGGCGCGACGAGCGGATGCAGCGGCGGTTCAGCGCGGCGTTCCGGTCGTTCCAGGAAGGGGAGCCGGGGATCGAGGCGGTGCCGCCGCTGGTGAGCGAGATGCGGCAGCGGGACGAGTTCATCGTGTGGTTCCGGAAGCACAAACCGGACGTGGTGCTGGGGCATTTCACGGAGCTGATCGACTGGATGGAGGCGGCGGGGGCGCAGGTGCCGGCGCAGCACGGCTTCGTGAGCCTGAACCTGCTCTACAAGACGCGGCCCTGCGCGGGGCTCGACCAGCAGCCGCGGGAGCTGGGGGCGCGCGGCGCGGAATTGTTGATCGCGCAACTGCAGCGCAACGAGCGCGGCGTGCCGGAGTGTCCGACGACGACGACGATCCAGGCGAGGTGGGTCGAAGGACCGACGGTGCGCAAGGCGGCGAAGGCGTGAGGCGGCTTAAGGGGAGAGCGGAGAGCTGAGAGCGGAGAGCTGAGAGCCGAGAGCTGAGAGGCCAGAGCCCGGAGGTCGAAGCCCGGGGCTGAGAGCCGGAGAGGTCGGCGTGCGGTTGGTGGGAAGGCGGCCGGCGGATGCGTTGCGAGTGACGTTTGGTCGCGGGATCACGGCGGCGGGGGGCGGATTTTCGGCGTGCAACGCGGCGGCGGGC
>JBILLY010000412.1:0-4928 GCA_044375835.1 Opitutaceae bacterium | reverse complement strand
GTTCTGAAAATGGCCGGGGCCTTGAAAACTGAACGACGGCTTGGTCGTCGGCAGCGAGCGGCCGATGCCGTTCACGCCAACGCCGGTGTTGAAAAACAGATTGTAGGTGCGGTTGGCCGGACCGGAATCGCCGACGGTGTTGATCCAGAAGGTCCGCCAGTTGGCCTGGCTGCCGAGGATCTGCGTGCGATATTGGGCGGCGGTGAGATTGTTGGCCGCGAGCACGCGAGCGGGGGGATTGGTGTAGTCCTCCATCTGGCGGGGATTGCCGATGGCGGCGGAGCCGGCGGGGTTCGACTTGTAGTTCAGGTGCTCGTATTCGAGCAGGAGCTTCAGCTTGTCGTTGGGCTGCCAGAGAACAGACGGGGTGAACTTCTCCGCCTTGAAATACTCGCTGTCGTGCCAGCCGCCGCGATCTTGGGTCGAGGCGTAGAGGCTGTAGGCGAGCTTCTTCTTGAAATGATCGTTCCATGCGATCTGCGCCTGGTAGCCGGTCGTGTTGTTTGAATCGCTCGCCCACTCGGAGGGATACTCGGTAAACATCAGCGACACCCGGCCCTTGGTCGCGAATTCCGGCTGCTTCATCACGTAGTTGATCGTGCCGCCGGGCTGCGCGGAACCGAAGAAGACAGACACCGGGCCCTTGAGGATCTCGAGGCGCGCGACGTTGTCGAAGCTGAATCCGCCGCGCCGCGAGATGCCGTTGCGCAGAATGGCGTCGACCGGGAAGCCGCGGATGGTGCCGTTGCCCACGCCGAAGACACCGCGGCTGGCGCCGTCGTTGCGCGTTTCGCCGGCGACGCTCGCGGTGTAGCGCGTGGCGTCGAGCAGGTTGCCGGTGCCCGCGATGTCGTTGAGGAAATCCTCGTTGAGGATGCTGATCGCGAGCGGGGTCTCGAAGATGGGCCGAGAGGCGCGGGTGGCGGTCACGGAGTTGGTCGACAGGTAGCCGTAGTCTTTCTCGGAGCGGACCTCGAACGCGCTCAGCGTCACGGTGTCCTCCTTGGCGGTGGGTTTCGGAGCGGGCGTGGTCTGGGCCACGGCGGTGCCGGCGACGAGCAGCGAGGTGAAGAGCTGGACGAGGGGTTGGGTGGGCTTCATGGAAAATGGCCCGTCGCTGCGTCGCGGAATAGGCGGCGAACTCGACGGCGAGGGGAACTCGCGACCAGCGTGCGGCAACGCGGCGACGGGTGCCAAGGGCCTCGATTTACGAGGTTACGTAAACCGGGGCGGCGCGGGCTTCAGGCCAATATCCCGCGCACGACGTGCCCGTGCACATCGGTGAGCCGGAAATCGCGGCCCTGGAAACGATAGGTGAGCCGCGTGTGATCGATGCCGCAGAGGTGCATCAGCGTCGCCTGCAGATCGTGGATGTGCACGGGGTCCTTCGCGGCGTGATAGGCGAAGTCGTCGCTCTCGCCGTAAATGGTGCCGGGTTTCACGCCGCCCCCGGCGAGCCACATCGTGAACGCCCGCGGATGATGATCGCGGCCATGGGCCTTCGGATTGGTGAAGTCGCCCTGGACAAAGGGCGTGCGGCCGAACTCGCCGCCCCAAATCACGAGCGTGTCGTCGAGCAGGCCGCGGGCCTTGAGGTCCTGCACCAACGCAGCGCTGGGTTGATCGGTGTCGCGACACTGGATCGGGAGCTGCGTGGGCAAGTTGCCGTGCTGGTCCCAGCCCGCGTGCATGAGCTGCACGTAGCGCACGCCTCGTTCGGCGAGGCGGCGGGCCATGAGGCAATTGTAGGCGAAGCTGCCCTTGCGCTTCACGTCGGGCCCGTAGAGGTCGAGGACGCTCTTTGGTTCGCCGCTGAGATCGGCGAGCTCGGGCACGCTCATCTGCATTTGAAACGCCATCTCGTATTGCGCGGTGCGCGTCGCGATCTCGGGATCGCCGACGCGTTCGTGCGCGAAGTGGTTCAGTTCCGCGAGGCCGTCGAGCAGGATGCGGCGGGAGTCGCGGTCCATGCCTTCGGCATTGCTGAGGTAGAGCACGGGATCGCCGGCGCCGCGGAAAGGCACGCCCTGGTAGCGCGACGGGATGAAGCCCGCGCCCCAGTAGAAGTCGTAGAAGAATTGCCCGCAGCTCGCCTCCTGGTCGCGCGACGTGAGCACGACGAAGCCGGGCAAGTTTTCCGTCTCGGTGCCAAGTCCGTAGGTGAGCCAGGCACCGAGGCTCGGGCGGCCGGGCAAGTTGTGGCCGGTGAGCCACTGCGTGACCGCAGGCGCGTGGTTGATCTGATCGCCGTGCAACGAGCGCACGAAGCAAAGGTCGTCCACGATACTCGCGGTGTGCGGCAGGAGATCGCTGATCCACATGCCGGATTTTCCGCGCGGCGCGCCGCCGAAGGCCGCGGCGAGGCAGGGTTTGCTCTTCTGGCCGGAGGTCATGGTGGTGAGCCGCAGGCCGCCGAGCACACTGTCGGGGATGTCCTGGCCCTGGCGTTTCCGCAGCTCCGGCTTGTCGTCGAAGAGATCGACGTGCGACGGGCCGCCGGTCTGCATCAGGTAGATCACGCGATTGGCCTTGGCGGGAAAATGCGGGAGGCCGGGGAGCCCGGGCGGTTTTGCGGAGGACGAGACGGACGCCGCGGCGAACGTGCTGCGGCTGAGCAGCGAGTGCAACGCGGGCAGGCCGAGCGTGAGTGCGCTCATGCCGAGGAAGCGGCGACGCGTCAGGTGCAGGGCGCGGGCTTGGAGCGGATTCATGCGCGGAGGGTGGCGCTCATTTGTTCAGGGCCTCGTCGAGGTTGAGCACAAGGAGGCAGACATTCGTCCACGCGGCGTGCTCGACCGCATCGAGGCCGGCGGTGGCGGGATATTCCCCGGTCGCGAGGACTTTTTCCGCCTCCGCGGGTCGCGCGGTGAAGTGCGTGCGCGAGCGTTCGAGCGTGCGCCGGAGGGAATCCAGTTCGTGTGCTTCCGGAGCGCGGGCGGTCGCGGCGCGGAACGCGTGGCGCAGCCGCGCCGCGTCGCCGGGGATCGCCGCGAGTTTTCCGGCCCAGACGCGCGCGGCCTCGACGTAGGTCGGGTCGTTGAGCGTGGTGAGCGCATGCAGCGGCGTGCTCGTGCGCAGCGGTTTCACCGAGCACACCTGCCGCGCCGGCACATCGAAAAAATTTCCCGGCGCGACGCTGCGCCGCCAAAACGTGTAGAGGCTGCGGCGATAGAGGTCCTCGCCGCGGCCCTGGAAATACCGGTTCTTGCCGAAGCTCATCTCCTCCCAGATGCCGGGCGGCTGGTAGGGCATCACCGGGAACCCGCCGGTTTTTTCGACCAGCAGGCCGGAGACAAACAGCGCCTGATCGCGCAGCGTGCGCGAATCGAGCCGGAAGCGCGGTCCGCGCGCGAGCCACGCGTTGTCGGGGTCGCGATCGTGCAGGGCGGCCGGGACGGCGGCCGATTGCCGGTAGGTGGCGCTCGTGACGATGAGCTTCAGCAGGCGCTTCAAATCCCAGCCGCTCTCGCGAAACTCGACGGCGAGCCAGTCGAGCAGCTCCGGGTGGCTCGGCAGCTCGCTCTGAAGGCCGAAATCCTCGGGCGATTTCACGAGGCCGCGGCCGAACAATTTCTGCCAGAAGCGGTTCACCGCGACGCGCGCGAAAAGCGGGTGTTCCGGCGCGACGAGCCAGCGGGCGAGGCCGAGGCGGTCGGCCTTGGCGCCCGCGGGCAACGGCGGGAGCGCGGCGGGCACGGCGGGCGCAACCTCGGCGCCGGGCGTCTCGTAGTTGCCGCGTTCGAGCACGAAGGTCTTCCGCGGCTTGTCGTCGCGCATGATCATCACGTGCGGGATGGCGACCCGCAACGCGTCCTCGGCGGCGACGGCCGCATCGACATCGGTGCCGAGGTTGGCCCATTGCGGCTGTGTGCGCAGGAACTCGCGCAAGAGTTTCTTGGTGTTGCCGTTCCTGAAATCCCGAGGAGGCGCGCTCGTGGCAAAGCGTCGGGTCTGCTCCTCGGCGAGGCGTTCGAGGATCAATTTGGGCTCGCGGCGCATCTCCTCCATCCACGCGACGAACGGCTCCTCGTAGGCGGCGCGCGCGGTTTCGAGGGCCTTCTCGGCGGCGACGCGCCGCTGGTTGGCGGCGGCGAGTTCGGCCTGCTGCGTGGACGTGGCGAGCATGAGGAACGGCGACTCGACCATGTAGAGATCGTCGTAGGAGTCGCTGTAGGGCTTCTTGACGAAGCGCCGGTCCACGCGGCCATTCTCGCCGACCTGGTTCAAGATCGCGTAGAGCGAGTAGTAGTCGCGCTGCGTGATGGGATCGAACTTGTGGTCGTGGCACTGGGCGCACGCCACGGTCAGTCCGAGGAACGCCGTGCTCGTGGTCTCGACGCGATCGAAGACATTTTTCGTGCGGTTCTCCTCGGCGATGGTGCCGCCTTCCGCGTTGATCATGTGGTTCCGGTTGAACGCGGTCGCGATGAGCTGATCCTGCGTGGGGTTGGGCAGAAGATCGCCGGCGAGCTGCTCGATCGTGAATTGATCGAACGGCTGGTTGGCGTTGAACATCCGCACGACCCAGTCGCGCCACGGCCAGTTCATGCGGTAGGCGTCCATTTGGTAGCCGTTGGTGTCGGCGTAGCGCGCGACATCGAGCCACGCCATCGCCATGTGCTCGCCGTAGCGCGGGCTCGCGAGCAGGCGATCGACCAGGCGTTCGAAAGCGCCGGGCGCAGAGTCGGCGAGAAACGCATCCAGGTCCGCTGGCGTGAGAGGCAGGCCCGTGACATCGAGCGCGACGCGGCGAGCGAGGGCGGCGGCCGGAGCCTCGGATGCTGGATCGAGTTTCTTCTCCGCATGGGCGGCGGCCACAAACCGATCAATGGCGTTGCGCGCCCAGCCGTCGCCCGCGGCCGGCACTTCCGGCCGGCGCGGCGCGGTGAAGGCCCAGTGGTCCGCGAACCGCGCGCCCTCGGTGATCC
>JBILLY010000622.1:0-3687 GCA_044375835.1 Opitutaceae bacterium | reverse complement strand
GTTCATCGTCGCGATGGCTTCGTCGAGCGTCTTGGGGCGCACCATCGAAAGGACCGGGCCAAAAATCTCGTCCTGGAAGAGGCTCATCGTCGGCGCCACGCGGTCGAGCAACGTCGGCCCGACGAAGAAGCCCCGCGACGGCACGCGCGCTGCGCCGTTGTAGGCGACTTCGGCGCCGGTCGCGGTCGCCGTCGCGATGGTCTGCGTGATTCTGCTCTGGGCCGCGCCATCGATCACCGGTCCCATTTCCGCTCCGTCGTTCGCGGACGTGTCGTCGATTTTCATCTTGGCGAGCGCGCCGCCGACATGCTCGCGCCACGCGTCGGCAGTTTTTTCGCCCACGCCCATCAGGACCGAGCCCGCCATGCAGCGTTGGCCCGCACAGCCGAACGCCGAGCCGAGGATCGCGCGCAGCGTGGAATCGACCTCCGCATCGGGCATGACGAGCAGCACGTTCTTCGCGCCGCCGGCCGCCTGCACGCGTTTGCCGTGCGCGCAACCGAGGCTGTAAACGTGCTTCGCGATCCGCGACGAGCCGACGAAACTCACGGCGGCGATGCCCGGATGGGTGCAAAGCGCATCGACCACTTCGCGTCCGCCGTGGACCACGTTGAACACGCCCTCCGGCAGGCCCGCCTCGGCGAAGATTTCCGCTAGGCGGTTGGCCGTCAGCGGCACCTTTTCGCTCGGCTTCAGGATGAACGTGTTGCCGCAGGCGATCGCCAAGGGAAACATCCACATGGGGACCATCGCGGGAAAGTTGAACGGCGTGATACCCGCGCACACCCCGAGCGGCTCGCGCATGGTGACGGCGTCGATCTGGTCGGCGACCTGCGGGAGGCTCTCGCCCTTTTGCAGGTGCGCGATGCCACATGCGAAGTCCACGACCTCGATCCCGCGCCGCACGTCGCCGCGCGCCTCGTCGAGGGTCTTGCCGTTCTCGCGGGTCACCAGTCGCGCCAGTGCCTCGAAATTCTGGTCGAGCAGTTGCTTGTAACGGAAAAGCACCGCCGCGCGCTTGGTCACCGGGGTCGGGCCCCAGGTTGCGAAGGCCTTTTGCGCCGCCTGCACGGCGGCATCGACCTCGGCCGGGCCGCTGAGCGGCACGCGGGCGATGACCTCGGCGCGCGAGGGATTGAAGACCTCGCTCCAGCCGGTGCCAGCAGGCACGGTGGCGCGACCGCCGATGAGATTGGGAATTTCGGTAGGTAGGGCTGTAGTGCTCACGTTGAAAATCACTTTGCCGACTTGGCCGAGTCCGCCCCCGGAGGACGCCGCTCGGGCTTGAAAACCACCCAGAATCGACCCTCCGGATTGCCGGTGAGCTGGGTCGGTCCCGGCTCGCCGTTGTTGTCCCGAAAGACCTGATTCAGGCCGTTTCGGTTCATGAACATCGAGTGGTTAGCGACGCTGTTCACGTAGTTGCCCGCGACCTCCATGTGATCGCTGCTTTCGTCCATGTAGATCCCGTGCGACCAGTAGTTGCCGCCGCTGTCGCGCACGTAGTTCTCGACGATCCGGGTGCCGGGTTGTTCGCCGACCACGTAGATGCCGGCGCCATCGCCGACCTGCCGCATCACCTCTTCGACGGTGTTCTTCGCGATGAGATTGCTGTGGCAGTTGGTGAGGCCCGGGCCCCAGCGCCAGCCGACGCTGATACCGGTATAGGGCAGACCGCGCAGGTGATTGCGCTCGATGCGCACGTGGTTCGCGTAGCCCACCCAGATGCCGACGCTCCCGTAGTCGATTTGACAGCAATCGAAGATGCGATTCTCGACCAGTTCGATCTGCGAGGGCGCCTCCGGCACGGTCTGGCTCGTGTGGTGCCAAATCGCGTTCGAGGAGGGGAACGACTCCAAGCTGTCCGACCACGCGCCCCAACCGGAGAAATCGCGGTGCAGCGGGTGGCGGTCCCCCGTGTATTCCGGCATCCGCCCGACCTGGATCACGTTGGCGCCGACGCGCGTGAACTCGCACTCCGCGACGCGGCCGTAGCGCGTGCCGATCTCATACGATACGCCGCCATCACCCAATTCGGTAAACCGACATTTGATGACGGACGTGCCCCAAGCGTAGATAAACCGCAGCGCCGCGCTGGGTGAATACGTGCGGCTGCGGTCGAAGGTCCACGCTCCCGCCTGCACGCCGAGGCGCCCTTCGGCCGGATACTCCGGGTCGGTCTCGGCGAAGCCCAGTCCGACGAAGTGGACGTTGCGCACCAGTTTCTTGGCGTCGCCTCGGACGATGATGAACTCGCGCAGGGCCGGCGCGGAAAACTGCGTCCGATTCGGATCCTCGCCAGCGCCGCCCCGGTAGTAGAGCACGCCACCGGTCGTATCGAGAAACCACTCGCCCGGCTGGTCCGCGAAAACGAGCGCATTCTCCAGCCACATGCGTTCGTGGCCTTTGCCGCCAAACTTGGAACTGCTCGTCTCGGTGCCGATCCCGCGTCGGGCCGTGACCGTGCCGCGCTTCGCATCGATCTCCGCCACCGGTTGTCGGCTGAAATGCCAATAAGCCGTCGCGTTCAGCTCCACGCCCTTCAAGCCGGTCCACGCGGCTGGCAGCGTTTCGTTCAGGGTGGCGGTCCGCCGCGAACCATCCACCGACTTCAGGGTGAAAAATTTTTGGTTCGGCTCCCGCGCCCGCTGCTGCGAGACGCCGTCGCGGAAAAGCTGGCGAAAGGCCCACTTGCCGCCTGCCGCCTCGGTCACAGCGAGTTTCCAGAGGGTGCCGTCCACCTGCTCCCATCGGCCCGTCAAGACGCGGCTGCCCTTGAGTGTGGCGCGTTCGTCGTCGGCCGAAGCGAAGGTGACAGAGTGTTCGACCGTGCCGGAGTCCTCGGCGGTGAGGGTGAGCGTTTCTGTCAGCCGATAGTCGCCGCCCCGCAGGCGGACGACCACATTGTCCTTCAACCCCGCCCGCACGAGCACTCGCACCGCGTCGCGCGCGCGCCCGAGCGTTTGGAACGGGCGCGCCTCGGTGCCAGCCGCGTCGTCGCGGCCATCGGGAGCGACCCAAATCACCGTGGCGGCGCGAGCAGAGCAAGCCGCCAACAGGCTCGCCAGCAGCAGCGGCAGAAATCGACAATTCATCGCAGAGGTCGGGTCCATAACTTTAGGAAGCGTCGGTAATCCGAAAGGAGTTCGGCTTTGCGGCCGGAGTCCGGTGCAAAAATCCGATCGATGCGCACTGTCGCCGCCTGGGCGGCGCGCAGGTCGGGCCACACGCCCGCGCCGACTCCCGCGCAGAGCGCCGCTCCGAGCGCACCGATTTCTTCGCCGGCCGGCACTTCGACCGTGCAACCGAGCACGTCGGCGAAAAGCTGCGCGCCAAAATCGCTGCGGGCGATGCCACCCGAAAGACGCACCCGGCGTGGCGCGCGTCCGCGCCCGATCAATTGTTCGACGTGGGCCCGGTGGCCGAAAACCACGCCCTCGATCACGGTGCGAAGCAACTCGCCGCGCCCGTGTCCGGCGTCGATTCCGATCCACGCGCCGGCACCGGTCGGCACGCGCGGCACGAAGAGCGCGCGGGTGCGCGGGGTGCGCGCCGCGCGCCGCAACGCCCGCGCGGCATCGCCGCCGCCGAAGGCCCGCACCGCCCAGTCGAGATTCGCCGCGGATGTCGGGCTGCCTTCGAGCACCAGCCAGCGCCCGGGTTCGGCCGAGGGATTGACGAGAAAGC
>JBILLY010000411.1:0-4932 GCA_044375835.1 Opitutaceae bacterium | reverse complement strand
TGGTGAAGACACCGGGCACGACGCGCGCGAGATCCTCGACGGCGGAAAGGGAGAAGCGCTCGATGGTCTCGCCGCTGATGAGCGAGGAGGAGCGGGGCGTGTCGAGCAGGGTCTTGGCGAAACCGAAACTGCTTTCGACGGGCTGGGCGGGGAGGAGGTAGTTCGGATCCTCGTTGCGTTCGGAGGTGACGAACTTCTCGAGCGTGACCACCGGTTCGGCGGCGGCTTTTTCGTTGGCATTGCGGGGCGGAGCGGTCTGGGCGAGCGCGGCGAGGCTGTGGCAGGCTACTGACGCGACGATCGTCGCACGGACGAATTTCGACATAGCGGGAATGAGTTCACGGTTGCAGGTTGGACAGACGATTGGCGCTGTCCGCTCAGCAACGGCGGTGCCAGCCGCGCGCCCGCCTGCGTGCCATTACAACGATTCCTGCGACCGGCGCGGCGCAGCAATCCGAACGCTAGGTATATTCCTACCGGGGCATTTATCCGAACTGCGCGTCGATGCGTTCGCAGAAATGGTGGATCAGAAAGAGATGCGCCTCCTGGGCGGCGGCGCCGCTCGCGCCGGGGACGACGAGATCGACGGTGGCGAGGCCCTTGGCCTGGCCGCCGCCGCGGCCGAGGAAGGCGACGCTGGCGAGGCCGAGGCGGCGGGCTTCGTGCAGCGCGGCGACGATGTTGGCGGAGTTGCCGCTGGAGGTGAGCACGACGACGAGGTCGCCGGGCTGCGCGAGGCCGGCGATCTGGCGGGCGAAGACCTGGTCGTAGCCGAAATCGTTGCCGATGCAGGAGAGGAGCGAGCCGTCGGAGGAGAGGGCGACGGCGGGCAGGGAGCGGCGATTCTTCGCGTAGCGGCCGACGAGTTCGGTGGCGAAGTGGGCGGCTTCGGCGGCGCTGCCGCCGTTGCCGCAGACGAGGATTTTTCCGCCGCGCCCGAGCGTCGCGAGCAGGAGGTCGCCGGCGCGGTCGATCTCGGCGCGGATCGCGGGGAGCGCTTGGAAGGTGCGGAGCGTTTCGGCGAGCGAGGCGTCGAAGGTCATGGCGGGCGGGACGGACAGCACGGCCGGTTTGCGGGCGGCGCGCAAGGGCGCAAAAAAAGCCCGGGCGCGGGCCCGGGCCGAAGGCGATGCGGCGCCGCGGAGCGACGCCCGAGGAAGGAGGAACTCAGCTCTTCTCGAGCTTGGCGCCGGCTTTCTTCCAGCCGTCGATGCCGGGCGCGTAGTGCTTCACGTTGGTGTAGCCGAGCTCGAGCGCGGCGGTGGCGGCGGACTTGTAGGCGGAGCAGTATTCGTTGCCGCAGTAGGCGACGATGAGGGCCTTCTTGTCCTTGGGGAGGAGGGCGGCGAGTTTTGCCTTTTGGGCGGTGTAGTCGATGGCGCCGGGGATGCGGCCTTCCTTGAAGGACTCGGTGCCGTTGACATCGATCACGGTGACGGACTTGGCGGCGATGGCGGCGGCGAGATCCTGGTGGGAGATTTCGCCGACCTTGCCGGGCGCGGCGACGGCGAGGTGGGCGAGGCCGAGAGCGAGGAGGAGCGGAAGGAGGAATTTTTTCATGGGGCCGGAACCGTAGGAGCCGCGCGGGATTTCGCAAGTGCGCGGCGGGCGCGCGGACCGCGGCGAGCGCGGCGGCGGCGGGGCGGGCGCAGGGGTGCATTGACTCGCGGCGAACGCGGCGGCGTGCTGGGCCGGTCCCGCCGCGACGAACCATGCGCCTGCGCAAACTCACGCTCCGCCATTTCCGCAACGTGGGCTTCGCCGCGCTCGAGTTTGCCGGACGGCAGGCGTTTCTGGTCGGGCCGAACGGGCAGGGAAAAACCAACTTGCTGGAAGCGGCGGGCTACGTGACGGCGCTGCGCTCGTTCCGCACGACGGACAACAAGCTGCTCCTCGGGATCGGCCACACCTGCGCCGCGATCGCCTGCGAACTCGACCACGAAGTGCAGGGGGAGACGCAGGTGACGATCAAGCTGCGTTCGGACGGGAAGGAATTGTGGTGCGACCAGGAGCGGGTGACGAAGCTGGCGGACTATCTCGGGAAGTTTCCGACGGTGGTGTTTTCCTCGCAGGACCTGCAACTCGTGCGCGGCTCGCCGGCGGGGCGGCGGCGCTGGCTGGACCTGACGCTGGCGGCGATGGACGCGGGCTACCTGCGGGCGCTGCAGACCGCGACGCGCGCGCTGGCGGAGCGGAACGCGCTGCTGAAAACGGGGCGGGCGAGCGCGAGTGAGCTGGGGGCGTTCGAGCAGACACTGGCCCCGGCCGCGGCCGAGCTGATCGCGCGGCGGGCCGACGGGCTCGCGGCGCTGGGCAAACTGATGAGCACGGCGTATGGCCGGCTCACGGACGACACGGAAGGCGCGGCGATCGGCTACGAGCCGAGTTTCGCGGAGCCCTCGGCGGAGGCGTTGCTGGCGCGGCTGGAGGCGGGGCGGGCGCGCGACCAGCAGTTCCGGACGACGCTGGTCGGCCCGCACCGGGACGATTTTCTGTTCAAGGTGAAGCGCGCGGTAGCGAAGGATTTCGGTTCCGAAGGGCAGCAACGCGCGGCGGTGCTGGCGCTGCGCCTCGCGCAGGCGGCGTGGTTTCAGGAAAAGAGCGGCGTGCGGCCGGTCATCCTCGCGGACGACGTGCTCGGCGAACTGGATCCGGTGCGGCGGGCGCGGTTTTGGGCGGCGATCGATCCGGCGGCGCAGGTGATCGCGACCGGCACGCATCTGCCGGACGGCGAACTCGGGGCGTGGCAGGTGTTCGACGTGAGCGAGGGGATGTTTGCCGAGCGGGGAGCGACGGTCGCATGACGGCCGCGCGGTCCGGGCGGCGGAAGGCGGCGCGATGACGCTGGACACCTGGCAATGGGTGCTGGCGGGCGTCGCGGCGCTGGTCGTGGGCATCTCCAAATCGGGGATCGGCGGGCTCGGCATCCTCTCGGTCGTGCTCTTCGCGCAGATCATGCCGGCGAAGCAGGCGACGGGCGTGGTGCTGCCGCTCCTGTGTTTCGGGGACCTCGTGGGCGCGACGGTCTACCGCAAGCACGCGAAGTGGGCGCACATCCGGCGGCTGTTTCCATGGACCGCGGCGGGCGTGATCATCGGCTGGTTGGCGCTCGACCGGATCGACGAGCGGCAGGCACGGCTGTTGATCGGCGGGATCGTGGTGGCGCTCGTGACGATGCAGCTGATCCGGCGGAAGACGGCGGGGCACGAGGCGGAGCACGGGCCGTGGTTTCCGCCCACGATCGGCGTGCTGGCGGGCTTCACGACGCTGGTGGCCAACGCGGCGGGGCCGCTGATGGTCGTGTATCTGCTCGCGATGCGGCTGCCGAAGCTCGACTGGGTGGGCACGAGCGCGGTGTATTTCCTCATTCTGAATCTCTTCAAAGTGCCCTTCATGGTGGAACTCGGGCTGATCAACCGCACGAGCTTCGCGCTCAATCTCTGGCTCGCGCCGATCGTGCTCGCGGGGGCGTATTTCGGGCGGAAGCTCGTGACCAAGATCGACCAGCGCTCGTTCGAGAACCTGGCGCTGGGCTTGAGTCTGCTGGCCGGCCTGAAACTGCTCTTCTGATACCACCATGGGACGGATGAACGTGCGGCAGATGTGGGCGGCGAAGCTGGCGGGGAAACCCGTGCCGACGGCGGTGGCGGTGCCGCGGGCGGCGGCGAGCACGGCGCAGGCCTCGCTCGGGGTGGCGGCGCGGACGCCGTTTGCGGGCACGGTGCTGGGCATCGATCCGTCCCTGCGCGGCACGGGCCTGGCGTTGGTCGAGTTCGGGCCGGGGCGGCAGCCGGTGCTGTTGCGCTGCCGGACGGTGCGGGTGGCGGCGAAGCGGCCGATGGCGGAGGCGCTCGGCGAGATCCACCGGGCGGTGGCGGAGTTTCTCGACGCGGCGGAAGCGGTGCGGCACGTGGCGCTGGAGCAGACGATCTTCGTGCAGAATTTCCAGACGGCGCAGATCCTCGGCGCGGCGCGCGGCGCGGCGATCGCGGCGGCGGCGGTGCGCGAGAAACCGGTGTTCGAATACGCGCCGCTCCGCGTGAAGCAGGCGGTGGTCGGCGCCGGCCGCGCGAGCAAGGAGCAGATGGCGCGGACGGTGATGGCGCTGCTCGGGCACGGTCGGACGCTGGCTTTCGACGAGGCCGATGCGGCGGGCGTGGCGCTTTGCCACGCGTTCACGTGGCGGGAGTGAGGGAAGGGCGCGGCGGCCCCGGCAGCCTCAGCCGAGGGCGTCTTTGAGGACCTTGCCGAGTTCCTTCTCGCGGTAGGGCTTCGTGAGGTAGCCGACCCAGCCTTTGTCGAAAAACTGGCGGCGCATGTCGTCGTTGTCGTAGCCGCTGGCGACGATGGCGCGGACGTTGGGGTCGAGCTTGCGCAACTCCTCGAAACAGGCTTCGCCGCCCATGCCGCCGACGACGGTGAGGTCCATGATCACGCAATCGTAGTGGGGCTTGCCGAGTTTCAGCCACGGCTTGAAGAGGGCGAGCGCTTCGTCGCCGGTCTTGGCGAGGTCGCACTTGTAGCCGAGGTTCGTGAGCATCGTGAGCGTGAACTTCGAAATCTCCGGGTCGTCGTCCATGAAGAGGACGCGGCCGGTGCGGACGTGCGGCATGAGCGGCGCGCGGCGCTGGACCTCGAGCGGAGCCTCGGCCTTGGGCAGGTAGACGGTGAAGGCGGTGCCGACGCCGAGCTCGGTGGCGAGGCTGAGCTGGCCGCCGTGTTTTTTCACGATGCTGAGCACGGTGGCGAGGCCGAGGCCGGTGCCGTGCTTCTTGGTGGTGAAAAACGGATCGAAAATCTTCGCGACGTGCTCGGGCTTGATGCCGGTGCCGTTGTCGCGGACCTCGAACTCGACGTGATCGCCGGGCGCGAGGCCGTCGATCTGGCCGGCGGAGACGCCGACGGTGCGGACGTTGATTTCGAGGCGCGGCT
>JBILLY010000410.1:0-4935 GCA_044375835.1 Opitutaceae bacterium | reverse complement strand
TCCGGGAGGAGCTCAACATCTACGGCTACGTCGGCCTCATCATGCTCATCGGCATCGTGAAAAAGAACGCCATCATGATGATCGACTTCGCGCTCGAAGCCCGCCGCATCCACGGCAAGGCCGCGGAGGACGCCATCTTCGAGGCCTGCCTCGTGCGTTTCCGCCCGATCATGATGACCACGCTCGCGGCGCTCGCCGGCACCCTCCCCATCGCCCTCGGCTGGGGCGCCGGTGCCGAAGCCCGCCGCACGCTCGGCCTCGCCGTCTGCGGCGGCCTCGTCGTTTCCCAGCTGCTCACGCTCTACATCACGCCCGTGTTCTATCTCTACATGGAGCGCGTCACCCGCTTCCTCACTCCGAAACCCGTCGCGGAGATGGAGCGCGAGGCCGAGGCCGCCGCCACCGTCGGACTCGCCAAATAGTCCCCGGCCGACCGGCCCGCGGCGCGCAGCGCGGGCTTGCGGCCCGGCCGCTCTCCGTCCTCTCTCGACTTCCGGAATTTCCGTCACCTTTCCCGGGACGCTGCGTCTATGCCGGCCGCACTGCAGACGGCATCGCCCGGTTTCCAGCCCCGCGCTCCGTCCGCCTGCTCCGCCTTTCCCTCACCCCTCTATTCTTAGTCATGGCAAAATCCAAAAGCTACGGTGGTCTCATTTTCTTGCTGCTCGTTCTCGCGGCCGGCGGCGGCGGCGCGTGGTATTATTTCCGCGGCAAGGCCCCGAAGTCCCCGGAATTCCAGACGACCAAAGTCGCCCGCGGCGACATCACCCAGGCCGTCACCGCCACCGGTGATCTCCAGCCCGTCGTCACCGTCGACATCGGCGCCCAGGTCTCCGGCCAGATCAAGGAGGTCCTCGTCGACTTCAATTCCAAGGTGAAAGCCGGCGACGTCCTCGCCCGCATCGACGAAGCCACGCCCACCCAGCGCCTCAAGCAGGCCGAGGCCGACCTCGCCTCCGCCGAAGCCAGCAACCAGCTCATCCAGCTCAACGTCAACCGCACCCGCGAGCTCGCCGGCAAGAAGCTCGTCTCCCAGCAGGAGGTCGACAGCATCGAGGCCCAACTCTCCCAGTCCAACGCCACGCTGCTCACCCGCCGCGCCTCCGTCGCCAACGCCAAGCTCGACCTCGAGCGCACCGTCATCACCGCCCCCATCGACGGCATGGTGCTAGACCGCAAGACCGACAAGGGCCGCACCGTCAACGCGAGCATGAACGCCCCCACGCTGTTCACCCTCGTGAACGACCTCACCAAAATGCAGATCAACGCCGCCGTCGCCGAGGCCGACATCGGCACCATCGCCGAGGGCCAGGAGGTCAAGTTCTCCGTCGACGCCTTCCCCAACCGCACCTTCTCCGGCACCGTCCGCATGGTCCGCAGCGCCGCCTCGATCAACCAAAGCGTCGTCTCCTACGCGACCATCATCGACGTCGCCAACGACGACCTGAAGCTGCGTCCCGGCATGACCGCCAACGTCGCCATCATCGTCCAGCAGCGCCCCAACGTCCTCCGCGTCGCCAACGGCGCCCTCCGCGTCCGCGTCCCGCCCGAAGTCCTCGCCCCCGCGCCCGCCGCCCCCGGAGCCCCCGCCGACGGCAAAGCCGCTCCCAAGGCTGCCACCCCCGGCAACATGACCGACGAGGAACGCATGACCGCCACTTTTGCCATCATGCGCGAGATCGGCTTCGAACGCGGCTCGACCGCCACCGCCGAGCAGATCGAAAAAGCCAAGAAACTCGCCAAGGACAAGGGCCTCGACCCCGACCTCATCGCCGCCCGTCTCGCCACCCCCGGTGGCCGCGGCAAAGGCGGTGGCGGCGGCGGCAGTCGTGGCGGCGGCGGCACCCGCGGCCCCGGCGGTCCCGGCGGCGACCGCGGCTTCAACAACACCGGCGGCACCCGCACCCTCTACAAATTCGCCAACCCCGACGCCGAGGACAAAGACAAGAAGGTCGTCCCGATCTCCGTCCGCCTCGGCGTCTCCGACGGCTTCACCACCGAAGTCCTCGACGGCCTCGCCGACGGCGACACCGTGGTCACCGGCATTATCATGCCCGGCGCCACCCCCGCCGCCCAGGCCGCCCCGGGCGGCAGCTCTTCCAATCCGTTCAGCGGTCGCAGCAGTTTCGGCGGCAGCTCCAGCGGCGGTTCCCGCGGCCCGCGCTGAGCCGCGCCCGCGCCCTCCCGATCACACCGCCCCCACCCGCACAATGGCGCCCGTCGTCCAAATCAAGGACATCCACAAGATCTACGAGTCCGGCGAGGTCCCGGTCCACGCCGTCCGCGGCGTGAGCCTCGACATCCACCGCGGCGAGTTCATCGCCCTCATGGGCGCGTCCGGCTCCGGCAAGTCGACGCTCATGAACATGCTCGGCTGCCTCGATCGGCCCACCCGCGGCACCTATCTGCTCGACGGCATCGACGTCGCCGAACTCGACCGCAACGAACTCGCCGATCTGCGCAACCAGAAGCTCGGGTTCGTCTTTCAGGGCTTCAACCTCCTCTCCCGCACCACCGCCCTCGAGAACGTGGAACTCCCCATGCTCTACGGCCGGCACCGCAAGGCCTCCGGCGAGGAGATCCGCGAGCGCGCCATGCACTGCCTCGACATCGTCGGCCTCTCCAAGCGCTTCGACCATTTCCCCAACCAGCTCTCCGGCGGCCAGCAGCAGCGCGTCGCCATCGCCCGCGGCCTCGTCAACTCGCCCCAGGTCCTCCTCGCCGACGAACCCACCGGCAACCTCGACTCCAAGACCTCCGTCGAGGTCATGGGCGTCTTCCAGAAGCTCAACGAGCAGGGCATCACCATCGTGATGGTCACCCACGAGCTCGACATCGCCCACTACTGCAAACGCAACCTCATCCTCCGCGACGGCGTGGTCGTCCGCGACGAACTCGTCAAAGACCGCTCCATCGCCGAGCACGAGATGGCTAAGCTCAAGCAGGCCGAAGCCGCCGCCAAACTCACCACCGGCGCCTCCGCCTGAGCGTCTTTGATTTATGATGCGCGATCCATGCCCGGCGCCTCCGCCGCCCCGTGAATCGTCCGTCCCGAATCGCCGCTCCTGAATCGTAAATCATAACCTTCGCCCGTGCGTTTCACGAACACCTTCCGCGTCGCCCTCCGCGCCCTCAGCCGCAACACCATGCGGTCGCTCCTCACCGCTCTCGGCATGATCATCGGCGTCGCCGCCGTCATCACCATGGTGAGCATCGGCAACGGCGCCAAGGTCCAGGTCGAGGCCCAAGTCGCCGCCATGGGCCAGAACCTCATCACCGTGATGCCCGGCTCCTTCAGCAGCGGCGGCACGCGCGGCGGCTTCGGCAGCTCCGCCAGCCTCACGCCCGAAGACTCCGAAGCCATCGCCGCCGAAGTGCCCAATATCGACGGCCTCAGCCCCGAAGTCCGCGACCGCAACCAGATCCTCGCCAACGGCCTCAACTGGAACACCAACGTCAACGGCGTCGGCCCCGACTACCCCTACGTCCGCAACTGGCCGGTCACCGCCGGTGCGATGTTCACCGACCAGGACGTCAAGTCCCTCGCCAAGGTCGCCGTCATCGGCAAAACCGTCGTCGACCAACTCTTCCCCAACGAAGACCCCATCGGCCAGACCCTCCGCATCCGGAATCTCCCCTTCCGCATCGTCGGCGTCCTCTCGCCCAAGGGCTTCAGCGTCTTCGGCTCCGACGAGGACGACGTCGTCCTCATCCCCTACACCTCGCACATGCGCCGCGTCTCGCGCCGCACCAGCATCAGCATGATCCGCATCCAGGCCGCCACCCCGGAGAAAATCGATACGGTCAAACTCGGCGTCGAAGACCTGCTCACCCAGCGCCGCCGCGGCCGCGAACCCGACTTCACCGTCCGCACCCAGGAGGAAATCGCCGCCGCCGCCACCCAGACCAACAAGACCATGACCGGCCTGCTCGCCGGCATCGCGTGCGTCTCCCTTATCGTCGGCGGCATCGGCATCATGAACATCATGCTCGTGTCCGTCACCGAGCGCACCCGCGAGATCGGCATCCGCCTCGCCATCGGCGCCCACGGCCGCGACGTCCTCACCCAATTCCTGATCGAGGCCATTTTGCTCAGCTCGCTTGGCGGCCTCGTCGGCGTCGGCCTCGGCATCGCCGGCTCGCAGTTCATTTCCAGCTACAACGGCTGGCCCGTGGTCGTCCCGACCCTCTGGATCGGCATCGCCGTCGCCGGCTCCGCCCTCGTCGGCATCGTCTCCGGTTTCTATCCGGCCTACAAAGCCGCCCAGCTCGACCCGATCGACGCCCTGCGCTACGAGTAAGCGCCCCGCGCCCGGCCGCGAATGGTAGAGCCGGCTCGCCGAGCCGGCCTGGGTTCCCGCTCCCCCTCCCGCCCCCACGCAGCCGCGTTCGGGTCTCCGCGCGCACCTCTCGCGCCGGCCCGGACACCGCGTCCGCCCACGCGCATCGTTCCCGAATCAACCAGCCTACCGCCTTCCGCCTACCGCTTGCAGCTTTCCGCCTTCCGCCCTTCAATACGCCGTCTTCGGCGGCCGCGCGATCTGCGCCAGCGTCCGCAGCGTGATCTGCAGGTCGAGCCACACCGACCAGTGGGTGATGTAGTAAACATCCCAATACACCCGCCGCTTCAGCATCTCCGCTTCCAGGATTTCGCCGCGGAACCCCAGGCTCTGCGCCAGCCCGGTGATCCCGGGCTTCACGAGGTGCCGCGTCCGGTAGCCCCGCGTCTGCTGCCGGAATTCCTCGTCGAGCAGCGGCATGTAGGGCCGCGGTCCCACGATGCTCATCTCGCCGACCAGCACATTCCAGAATTGGGGAAACTCATCCACGCTGTGCCGCCGCATCCAGCGCCCGAACGGAAAAATCCGCTCGTCCTCCGTCGACGCCTGCCGCGCCTCCGCCCGCGCGTCTTCCGGCTCCAGCCGCATCGAGCGG
>JBILLY010000409.1:0-4938 GCA_044375835.1 Opitutaceae bacterium | reverse complement strand
GCCGCGCCCCGCCCGACGCGCGACCCCACCGCCCCCTACGCCCCGTCGATGAAGCTCCTCGCGCGCCTGCTCGCCCCCGACGGCAGCACCGTCCGCGACTGGACCGTCGACCCCGATGTCTGCACCTGCTGCCAAAACACCGCCGCCGTCCTCCCCGGCGACCGCGTCTTCGTCGCCTACCGCGGCCACACCGCCGACGAGATCCGCGACAACCGCTACAGCCTCTTCGACCTCGCCGCCGGCACCTGGACCGCCCCCGCCTCCCTCCGCGACGACGGCTGGAAAATCCCCGCCTGCCCCGTCAACGGCCCCGCCGCCGATGCCCGCGACTCCGCCCTCGCCGTGTCGTGGTTCACGGCCGCCGGCGGCACCCCGCGCGTCCACGCCCGCTACTCGCCCGATGCCGGCCGCACCTTCACCGATCCCGTCGTCGTCGACCTCGGCAAACCCATGGGCCGCCTCGAAACCGTCGTCCTCCCCGACCGCTCCGCCGCCCTCCTCTGGATGGAAACCGCCACCGCCGAAAACGCCGCCGGCATCTACGCCCGCCGCCTTCACCCCGACGGCACCCTCTCTCCCTCCCACCTCCTCGCCGACACCACCCAGGCCCGCGCCTCCGGTTTCCCCCGCGCCGCCCTCCGCCCCGACGGGCGTATCGTGATGGCTTGGACGCAAGCCGGCGAAAAGAACCGCGTCGCCACCCTCGCCTTCGATCCCGCGCTCCTCCTGCGCGCCCCCGCCCGCACCGCCTCCGCCGGCCCCGCCCCCGCCTTCCTCCGCCGCGGCCCGCCCGCCGCGCTTGAATTCTGCGACACCCCGTCCCCCGCCGACCACGCCGCCGCCCCGCGGCCGCTCCTCGCCGTCGCCCGCTGATTTTCCGTTCCGCGTTTTTCGCCGTGTCCCGTCGCTTCCCGCACATCGCCGTCCTCGTCGCCTGGCTCCTTGCCAGCGGCGCGCAATGGGACGCCGTGCAGGTCGCGGGCTGGACGCGCATGACCGTCCGCTACGCGGAATCCATGTCCTGGTCCGCCGCCCTCGCCCGCACCTTTTCGGGCGAACTCTGCGGCGTCTGTGAAGTCGTCGGCTCCGCCAAACGCGACCGCACCGACACCCCCGGCGCCGCGCCCCGCGACGCCAAGCTCGTGCTCTTCGCGCCCGCGCCGCTCTCCCTCGCGCGCACCGCACCGGCGGTGCCGCTCCGCGCTCCGCGCACCCGCAGCTTCCGCTCGGCCGATCGCGCCGCGCCCCCGCTCCCGCCCCCGCGCGCCTAGCGCGCCTGCGCACCGTCGCGTGCGCCCCACCCCGCGCCCGCGGACCTCATTCCTCGCCCGCGCTCACCGCGCCGCCGCGCCCAAGGACGCCACACGTCCGCGCGCCTCCGGCCCGCCGCCGGTCCCTCTCCGGTTCCCGCGTGCCGCGCTCGATCGCCCCGGCCGCTCCATCACCGCCGCCGTCCAGCTCCGCTTCTGAACCGCACCGCCCCCCGCCGCCCTATTCTTCCCCTCCACCTGCCCGTTTCCGCCCATGATCTCCTCCGTCCGTTTCCGCTCCCTCGCCCGCCTCGCGCTGCCGCTCGCCGCCGCGCTCCTCGCCGTCCCCGCGCTGCCCGCGCAGCACGAGGGCCGCGCCGTCCCGGGCTCATCCGCCCCCGCACCCGCGGCCGGCCACCCGCTGCGCGGCGTCGTCACGCGCGTCCTCGCCGACAAGCAGCTCGTCCTCGTGAAGCACGAGGAGATCCCCGGCTTCATGATGGCGATGACGATGGCCTTCCACGTCCCGCCCGAAATCTACCCCGCGCTCACGCCCGGCACCCGCATCGCCGCCACCCTCCTGCCGAAGCAGCCCGACGGCTGGCACCTCGTCGCCGTCCGCCTCCTCGCCGACGCCGGCGCCACCCTCGCCCCCGCTCTGCCCCACCGCGTCGCCCTCGCCGCCGATCCGAAAAACCCCGGCGCCTTCTCCGGCACCTTCACCTTCGTCGCGCCGACCAGCGGCGATTGGCGCGCCAACGTCGGCACCCGCGCCGCATGGGTGGATATCGCGCCGAAAGGCGGCGCGCCGCTCACCTCCAAAGCTTGTTCCCACGCCAACCCGCCCGGCTTCGCCAAGGGCCCCCTCTACACCCTCGTCGCCGGCCAGCCCTACGAGGTCCGCGTCACCAAGGTTCCCGCCCCCACCCTCGACGTGCTGCTCCAGCCCTTCGTCGGCGACGCCCCCGCCGCCCCCGCCCAATCCCGCTGAGTCCTGCCGCCCTCGCTCACCGTCGGCCCCGCCGCCGCTCCCACCGCCACCTCCGCCCCACTCACTTTTCCAGACTTGGGACCGCCTCCGGTTTGCCGGCCATCACGGAGTCGATACCGGGCCGGCATCTGGCCCCGGGGGCGGTCCCTCCTCCATCCCTCCGCCCGCTCCGCGCCTCGCGCCGCGGTTCCTCCGCCCACCACCACGCCACCTCCCCTTACCCATCTCCCTTTTCTGATCGCATGAAATCCTTCCTGCCTCCGCCCGCGGCCCTCGCCGCCTTCCTTGCCCTCGCCGGCACCTCGCTGGCCGCCACCGCCCAACCCGCCGCCGAGACCATCGCGCTCGACCGCTTCGTCACCACTGCCACCCGCACCGCCAAGGACATCAACGACGCCCCGGGCTCGCTCACGCTCTTCGGTCTCGCCCAGATCGAGAACCGCCGCGTCGAGCGCATCGGCGACATCCTCCGCGAGACGCCCGGCCTCTACGGCGCCCTCATCATCGGCGGCCAGAACGTCCCCTCCGCCCAGGGCGGCCGCTTCACCCTGCGCGGCATCCCCGGCGCCCAGCGCACCCTCGTCCTCGTCGACGAGGTGCCTTACAACGATTCCTACCTCGGCAACGTCAGCTGGGCCTCGATCTTCATGGAGGACGCCCAGCGCGTCGAGGTCCTCCCCGGCAGCGCCTCCGCCCTCTACGGCGGCAATGCCTTCGGCGGCGTCGTCCACGTCATCACCCGCATCCCCGAAAGCCGCGAGATTCACCTCACCGGCACCCGCCAGTGGGGCGACGTCGTGCAGAACTCCGGCTCCTTCGTCTACCGCGACCGCCTCTCGAAGCTCTTCGCCGTCAGCCTCGGCGTGAAGCGCGAGACGAGCACCGGCTACCGCGAGGGCGACCTCCTCAAGACGCCCGTCGCCGGCGCGCCGGGCCTCGCCGTCACCGGCGCCGTCCCCACCGTCAACGCCGCCGGCGCCGCCGTCTGGCGCATCGGCCACCAGAGCCCGCGCCCGTGGGAGACCGACACCGCGCAGGCCAAGGTTTTCCTCACCTTCCCCTCCGGCGCCCAGCTCTCCACCGGCGTGATCAACTACGAGGCCAACGCCCGCTACGCGCCGTTCGAGACCTACCTCCGCGACGCCGCCGGCAACCCCGTCTCCGCCGGCACGCTCTCGATCGCCGGCCAGCGCTTCACCCTCACCGAATCCGAGTTCCTCTCTTCGCCCGCGCACGACGCCCTGCTCCGCGCCTTCGGCACCTACCGCCAGGACCTCACCGCCTCCCTCCACGTCCGCGCCGGCGTCTCCTATTCCGCCCGCGGCTACCACGCCAACAACGTCGGCGCCACGTCGACCCTCGCCAACGGCGGCGCCGGCACGCTCACCGACGCGCCCACGCGCAACCTCGACTCCTTCGTCCAAGCCTCCGGCAAACTCGGCGCCTCCCACCACTGGGTCGCCGGCGCGAGCGCCGCCACGTCGCGCCTCAACCGCAAGGCCTGGACGCTCTCCGACTGGCGCGACCGCCACTTCCGCACCGGCCTCACCGGCACCGCCGACGGCGACTCCCGCAACCTCGCCGTCTTCGTCCAGGACGAGATCGCGCTGCCCGGCCGCGCCACCCTCTTCGTCGGCGCCCGCTACGACACCTTCTCCGCCGACGGCGCCGAGGCCGATCTCACGCCCGCCGTGCCCACGCGCACCACCTTCGCCGAGCGCACGTTCAACGAATTCTCCCCGCGCGTCGCCGCCGTCGCCCCGCTCTGGGCCGATGCCACCGCCCGCGCCTCCGTCGGCCGCGCCTTCCGCTCGCCCACGCTCTTCGATTTCTACGTCGTCTCGCGCCGCGGCACCACCGTCACCCTCTCCAATCCCAACCTCGACCCCGAGAGCGTCGTCACCTGGGAGGCCAGCCTCCACCAGCGCCTCCCGCGCTCCGGCACCTCCGCCAAGGCGACCTTCTTCAACAACGAGCTCCGCGACCTCATCTATTCGCGCAGCCTCTCCGCCACCGTCCGCCAGTCCGTCAACGCCGGCAGCGCCTGGTCGCGCGGCGTCGTCCTCGAGGTCACGCAGGACCTCGGCCGCGCCTCCCGGGTCACGTTGGCCTACACGCGCACCGCCTCGAAAATCGAAGAGAATGTCGCCGACCCCACCAGCGTCGGAAAACAGATGGTCAACGTCCCGCGCAACCTGTTCTCCGCCGTCTTCGACACCACGCTCGGCCGCTGGCACGGCAACCTCGGGATCTTCCACGTCGGCGACGCCTTCGACACCGCCGCCAACACCGACGTCGTCAGCGGCGCCTACGGCAAATTCTCCCGCTACTGGCTCGTCAACGCCCACCTCACGTTCCGGTTCAACCGCCACGTCGAGGCCCTGCTCTCGGTCGAGAACGCGCTCGACGAGCAGTATTACCAATTCAACCACGCCGCCGGCCGCACCGCCGCGCTCAGCCTCCGCCTCCGCTACTGAGTCCCCGCGCTTCGCTCCCACCCTCCCCGCCCCGCTCCCTTCCGTCTCATGAACACCTCCCGCCTCCGTCCCCGCGCCGTCCCCGCGCTGCTGCTCGCCGCGACCGTCGCGCTCTCCTCCGCGCTCGCCGCCCCGGCCCCCGCCGCCTGGCCCGGCTTCCTCGGCGCCGGCCGCACGCCCCTCGCCGCCGGCGATCTTCCCCTGCGCTGGTCGCCCACCG
>JBILLY010000408.1:0-4951 GCA_044375835.1 Opitutaceae bacterium | reverse complement strand
GGCTCAGGACGGCGCCCAAAATCCCGCCGGTAAGGGTGAGGACGGAGGCCTCCGCGAAGACGATGCGGGAAACGAGCCCCGGCGGGTGACCGATCGCTCTCAACATGGCCAACGGACGCTGGTGGTCGTGGACCTCGGTGAAGAGAATCTGGTAGCACACGACCGTGCCGATGAGCAGGCCCACCGCGAGACCGATCCCGAAGACGATGCCGGTGGGGGTGCGGCCCACGATGTCGATGACCTCGCGGCGATGGAGTTCCGCGGGAGTATGGATGGAGAGTCGGCCCGCGGCGCGGGCCGTGAGCGCGGCGCGCACCGCGACCGGATCGGCCCCCGGGGCGAGTCGCAGCAGTCCGAGGTCGACGATCGCGGCGGGTTGGCCGGTCACGGCGGCAAAGGCTTCGGCGCCGCAGAGCGCGTGGCCCTCGTAGGTGAAGTTGGCGCCGAGGTCGAACACGCCGGCGATGCGCACGCGGCGATCATTCAGGCGCGCTTCGTCCCCGGGGGCGGGAGCGCCGAGTTCGGCGCGGCTGCGGGCATCGAAGAGGATGCGGTCGGGGAGCTGCAGTTCGTTGCGGTGCGCGCCAACCGCGGGCAGCGCGACCATCGGGTCCTCCAGCGAAACGCCGAGGAGCAGGAGGCGGTGGCGGTCGCCGACGTGCGGATTCCACCAGTAGGCGGCGCCCGAGTAGAACGGCACCGCCGCGGCGACGCCGGGCACGGTGCGGAGTTCGGCGAGCCACGCCAACGGGAACTCTTCACCGCTGCGCAGGTGGGGCTTGGCCGGGTGGGATACGACGAAGTCGCAGTCGAAGATGCCCGCGAGCCGGGCGGCGCTGTCGTTGATGGCGTGGAAGAAACCGAGTTGGGCGAACATCACCACGACGGCGAAGGCGAGGCCGGTGACCGAGGCGAGGGCGCGACCCGGACGGTGGGCCAGCATGCGCCAGGCGAGGTGCAACGCGGAAACTCCCGGTGGCGTCGGCCTCATCGCAGGTAGAGGGCCGCGGGATCGGCGCGACGCAGGCGTTGCAACGCGAAGGCGGAGGCGAGCGCGCACATCGCGAGGGCGAGCGCGCCGACGAAGAGCGCGCGTCCGAGTGTCATTTCCACCGGGAACCCGGAGGAGCGCCGGACCAGTGTGCCGATGGCGGCGGCGAGTCCGAGCGCGGGGCCGTAGGCCGCGAGGGTGAGCAGAAGCGCGTGGCGCAGGCCGATGGCGTAGACGGCGGTCTGGGAGAAGCCGAGGGCGCGGAGCGTGGCGTATTCGTGCAGGCGCGCGGTGATTTCGCCGGACAAGGCTTGGGCGAGCAGGACCGCGCCGGCGATGAAGGCGACGGCCATGCCGACTTTGAAGATGATGCCGACCGGCTTGACGGTGAGGAAATAGTGCTGCTCGCGGAGAATCATTTCCGTCTTGGTCGCGACGGTGACATCGGGCGGCAGGGCGGTGCGGAGGCGTTCGGCGACGGCGGCGACGTCGGCGCCGGGGGCGACACGAACCAGACCCAGATTGGGCCAATCGCGGGCGGCGGACCAAGCGACCCGCTCGAAAGTGTCGACGCCGACCAGCGCGCTGCCGTCGGCGATCAGGCCGAAACCGAGCGCGTAGTCGCCCGCCACCGTGAGCATGTGGCCGCCGAGATCGACGCTGTCGCCGATCCGCCAGGGACCGAACCCGGGCCGGGAGGCCCGATCGCCGAACACGGTCGATCCGCGCAGGGCGGGGAGCCGGGCATTGAGGGCCGGATCGGCGAAGATCGGGACATCAGGGTCGGTTCCGAGGAGAATCGCGCCGGAGGAGCGGCCGGAGGAAACGTGCCGCCAGGTGGTGCCTTCGAGGTTGAGCCGGCCGACGGCCGCGACGCCGGGCGCACCGGCGGCTTGGCCGAGGCGCGCGCGCGGAAAGGCTTCGCTGCGGGTCATGCTCAGGTAGCCGCGGGCGGCGATCACGAGGTCGGCGTCGAGCCGTGTGTAGAGCAGGGCGGTGTTGGCGCGGGCGCCGTCGAGCGAGCCGGCTTGGACGAAGACGAGGAGCAGCGCGAAGGACACGCCCGCGGTGGCGGCGGCACTGCGACGCAGTTGGAAAGTGAAATTCCGCCAGGCCAGCGGCGGACGGCGCATGGCGGTGCGCGGAGTCACGGTTCGATCGTCACGTCGACCGGCAGAAACACGAGTCGGTCGAGCGGGCCGGAGTCGGGCAGCGTGATGACGGCTTCGACGATGCGGTTGGGGGTGCCGGCGTTGGGGTCGAGACTTTGGAGAGCGTTGCGCCCGATCATCACGCCGACGGCGGCGACGGTGCCCGCCAGTTTTTTCGGCAGGGCCGGGCTGGCGACGAAGGCCTTCTGGCCCGGTTTCACGCGCAGCGCGTCGG
The DNA here is from genome assembly GCA_044375835.1 of Opitutaceae bacterium. GTDB lineage: Bacteria > Verrucomicrobiota > Verrucomicrobiia > Opitutales > Opitutaceae > ER46. The sequence goes on along the minus strand of JBILLY010000408.1, from coordinate 2,574 downwards.
CTTCGTAGATTTCGGCGACGACCTGCATGGTGCCGGTATCGGCCACACGGAAGAGGGCGCCGTGCGTCGTGACAGCGCCCGGCTGGGTGAGGATTTTGAGCACGCGGACGCGGTGCGGGGCGGTGAGGCTGCGTTCGGCGACGTGGGTGCGGGCTTCGAGCCGGCGAGCTTGGGCGGCGACGCGCGCGGTGTCGGCGGCGGCGCGGGCGCGCGCTTGCGCATCGCGCGCGGCGGCGACCTGCGCTGTCGCCTCGGCTTGGGCGAGCCGGCGCTCCTCGACCTTGTCGGGGGCGACGACGGATTCGTTTTTCACCTCGAGGATGCGTTTCAGCCGGGAGGTCGCGATCTCAAGCATCGTCTCGGCGGCGGCGAGCCGAGCGGCGGCGGTTTCCGTCTCGCCGCGCAGAGCGGCCTGCTGGGCTGCGTCTTCGGCTTCGACCTGGGCGAGGCGGGCTTCGGCCAAGGCTCGTCCGCGCAGGCGTCCGAGCGGAGCGCCCGCGTCGACCCAGTCGCCTTCGCGCACCAGCACGGCTTCGACGAGGTCGCCGCCGGGCGCGACGATGTCGAACACCCCGCCGGAGGGGACGACGCGGCCAAGGGCGGAGACGGCGGTCTGGGCCGGAAGCGCGACGGTCAACGGGAACAGCAGCGCGAAAATCGGGAACGTTCGGAAGAGAAGGGACTTCACGGCAGAGCGGGAAGGGTGGTGAGCGAGGAGACGGCGAAGGCGGCGTCGGTGCCGCCGTCGGTGAAAATGGCGCCGACCGAGAAGCGGAAGCGCACGATCGCCCCGGCATAGCCGGCGCGGGCGGCGATTTGCCGGATGCGGGCGTCGATGAGGGCGTTTTCGAGCCCGATCACATCGGGCAGCGAACTCTCCCCGAGGCCGAGGCGTTCGCGGGCATCGGCGACGGCGCGTTCGGCGAGGGCGAGGGCGAGGTCGGCGGCGCGGACCAGATCGGCGCGCAGGCTCGCCTCGCGGGCAGCGGAGACGACTTCGGCGGCGATGTCTGCGGCGACGGCGGCGAGGCGGGACTCGATTTCGCGTTCCCGGGCCCGGGCCTCGCGCAGCTGGCCTTGCCGAAAGTTGTTTCGCAGGGGCCAATCCAGCTCGAGGGTGACGGCGGCGTTGCCGGAGGTGCGGCGTTCGCGCAGGCCGTCGAGCGGTTGACGGCCGGGAGCGAGTCCGGCGTAGCCGGTTTGCAGAGAGAGGTCGGCGCGCGGCAGGAGATTGTGGGCGGCTTGGCGGGCGAGGAGGGCAGCCGGATCGCGGGCGCGGCGGGCCGCGAGGTGGTCGGCGCGGGCGGCGAGAGCGGCCGGGATCCACGCGGAGACGCCGGCGGGCGCAAGATCGGGGAGCGGACCGAGCGCGGGGAAGGGATCGGCCGGCTCGGGCGGCGCGACGATCTCCCCGGCGGGGAGGCCGATACTGCGCCCGAGTTCGATCCGGGCCTGGGCGGAGGCGAGATCGGCTTCGAGCCGGACGGCTTCGCGCGAGAGCACGTTGGCCTCGGCCTGGGAGACGAAGGTCGGCGGGAGGATGGAGCCGCGCACGAGGGTGCGCATGGTTTCCAGGAGAGCGACGGCGCGGGCGGCGGTGTCGCGCTGCACCGCGGCGATCTCGGCGGCGGCGCGGGCGGTCCAGTAGGCGGCGGCGGTGCGGGCCACTTGGGCGGCGAGTTCGTGGCGATAGAGGAGGCGGGCGACATCGGCTTCGCCGCGGGCGGCGGCTTCGCGGGCGCCGTTGGCGGAGCGTCCGAGTCCGCGGAGCAACGGAATCTGGATGACGAAACCAAGACGGCCGGAGGCGAGCGGGGTGGTCGCGGGGGAGAGGCCCTCGTTGACGTTCACGAAGGCCTGGGGGCCGTAGACGATGCCGTTGCGGAGTTTGTGCGCGAAGTTGAGCTGGTAGTTGAAGTCGTCGAGGCGGACGGCGTTGGTAGCGGCGAAGGGATCGAGCGTCTCGGTGAGGGCGGGCGGGTCGATGCCGGCGTTGCGCAGGTAGCTCTGGAAGTTGAGGGCTTCCCGGTTGACGCCCGGGGTGCGGGAGCGGACGGCGGAGAAACGGGCGGAGAGCAGCGGATCGAACTCGCCCGCGGTCTGCTGCAGGAGCGCCTCGTGGCGCGCTATCTCCTCGCGGCGGACGGCGAGGGCGGGCTGGCGGGTGAGCGCGGCGTCGACGGCTTCGAGCAGAGAAAAACGGGCATGCGCGGGTTCGGCCGCAAGCGGGCCGGCGGCAAACACAAGGGCGGAAGCGCAATAGATTCGGCGGAGGGATGGCGGCATCGCGCGGGGCGGGCAGACTCGCAAGCGAGAGATTGGTGTCAACCGGCGAGCCCGCAGGTGCGGGAACCGCGGACAGGGCGCGGGCCCGGGTCGGGCGGTGGTCGCGCGATTGACCGACACCGGGCGGGCGCGGCATGGTGCGAGACCGTGAAGAAACGCCGTGCCGAACTCCCGCGATGCGCGTGTTGCTGACCACGCCCTACGACCTCGCGGTGCCGGGCGGGGTGAACCGGCATGCGCTGGACCTGATGGAGGCGCTGACGGCACGCGGATACGCGGTGCGCCTCG
>JBILLY010000872.1:0-2734 GCA_044375835.1 Opitutaceae bacterium | reverse complement strand
GTCCCCCATGTCCACGCCACCCGCTCCCGATCTCGCCAATTTCCACCCGCTGATGGAGTGGCTCGCCCGCGAAAACGCCCCGCGTCTCTCCTTCCTCGATCCGCGCTGGACGGATCTCGCCGCCTGGAAAACCGCCGCCCGCGCCGTGCTGTCCCAGCGGCTCAACTACACTCCCGCCGCCCTTCCGATCGGCGCGGACCTGATCCGCCGCGAAGTCCGCGACGGCTTCACCGTCGAAGTCGTCAACCTCCACGCCACCGCCGCCTACTCGATCCCCGCCCGCATTCTGGTGCCGTCGGGCCGCACCGGCCGCCTCCCCGCCGTCCTCGCGCTCCACTGCCACAGCGGCAAATACACCTGGGGCCACGAGAAAATTCTCTCCGCGCCCGACGAACCCGCCCATCTCACCGACTTCCGCCGCGGCACCTACGAGCGCCCCTGGGCCGAAGCCCTCGCGCGCCGCGGCTTCATCGTCGCCGTGATCGATGCGTTCTACTTCGGCGCCCGTCGCCTCCGGATCGAGGACCTCGACCCCGCGCGCGTTTTCCCCGAGGTGCGCGATCACCACAAGGCCGCCCTCGCCGCCACGCCCGGCTCCCCCGCGTGGCACGATGCCGTCAACCGCGTCTGCGGCTTCTACGAGCACCACACCGCCAAGACCCTCGCCGCCACCGGCTCCACCTGGACCGGCCTCCACGTCTGGGATGATCTGCGCACCGTCGACTACCTCTGCTCCCGGCCCGACGTCGACCCCGCGCGCCTCGGCTGCGCCGGCCTCTCCGGCGGCGGCTTCCGCACCGCGATGGCCGCCGCCGCCGACCCGCGCCTCAAAGCCGCCGTCGTCGCCGGCTGGATGACGTCCTTTCCCCACCAACTGCGAAACCACATCCGCCACACGTGGATGGTGTTCACGCCCGGCCTGCACCGCGACCTCGACCTCCCCGACGCCGCCGCGCTCCACGCCCCCGGCGCGTTGCTCGTGCAACAGTGCCGCCGCGACCACCTCTTTCCTCTCTCCGGCATGGAGGCCGCCGTCGACCAGCTCACCCGCATCTACGCCAAGGCCGGTTGCCCCGAAAAATTCCGCGGCTCCTTCCACGACGTCCCGCACAGCTTCAAACCCGCCCTGCAGGACGAAGCCTTCGCCTGGCTCGAACTCTGGCTCTGAGCCACGCCCGTTTCCCCCGTTTTCGGGAGCCCCACCGCCTCGCCCGCCCGCCCCCGTCTTTCCTGTCTTCTACGTCTTGGCGTTTCCGCCCTCTTCCCTGTCCCCTACCTCCACTCCGCCTCCCCCTGCACCAGACACTTTCGTGTCTTTCGTGTAATTCGTGGTCCCCCGTCCTCCGCCTACCCCATCTTCCGCCTCTTCCGCCTCTCCCGCGTCTTCCATGTCTTCCGCGTCTCCCTCCCCCGCCGATCTCACCCGCCTCCCGTCCACCGACCCGCTCGAAGTCTACCGCTACCGCGACGGCCTCTACGCCGTCGATCTGCTCACCGCCGCCGTCTGCGAATTCGATTTCTTCTCGTGGCTCGCTGCCCACCCCGGCGACCTCGCCGCCATCTGCGCCGGCCTCGGCACCGCCCCGCGCCCGACCGATGTCATGCTCACGCTTTTCACCGCCGACGGCTTCGTCGCCCGCGACGCCGCCGGTGCCTTCGCCCCGACGCCCCTCGCCCGCGAACACCTCGTCAGCACCTCGCCGTTCTTCCTCGGTCCCTACTACGCTTCGCTGAAACAGCGCCCCGTCGTCCGCGACTACGTGACGATCCTCCGCACCGGCAAGCCGGCCAACTGGGGCAGCTTCAAAAACGAGAAACCGTGGAGCGACGCCATGCTCACCGATGAATTCGCGACCTCGTTCACCGCCGCCATGGACTGCCGCGGCTTCGTCCTCGGCCCGGCGTTGGCCCGCGCCCTCGCGCCGCGCCCCGGCGCCCGCCTCCTCGATATCGCCGGCGGCTCCGGCATCTACGCCTGCACGCTCGCCGCCCACCACCCGACGCTCACCGCCACCGTGTTCGAGCGCCCGCCCGTCGATGCCATCGCCCGCACCATGATCGCCAAACGCGGCTACGCCGACCGCGTCTCCGTCGTCGCCGGCGACATGTTCGTCGATCCGCTCCCGGGCGGCTACGACCTCCATCTTTACTCCAACGTCATCCACGACTGGGACACCGACAAAGTCCCCGCGCTGCTCGCGGCCTCGTTCGCCGCCCTCGCCCCCGGCGGCACGCTCGTCGTCCACGACTGCCATCTCCACGCCGACAAAACCGGCCCGCTCCCCGTCGCCAAATACTCCGCGCTCCTTATGGCCGTCACCGAGGGCAAATGCTACTCGGTCGCCGAAATGCACGCGCTCCTCGGCGCCGCCGGTTTCCGCGATTTCGCGTTCGCGCCCACCGCCGCCGACCGCAGCGTCCTGACCGCCCGCAAACCCGCCTGAGCGCCCGCGCCGCGAGTTTCTGCTTTCCCCCGTTTCCCCGATTTCATCTTTGCTCCCCTCCCCCATGTTCACCCTCGGCATCGACTACGGCACCAACTCTGTCCGCGCCCTCGTGGTGCGCTGCGCCGACGGCAAGGAGCTCGGCTCCGCCGTCGTCAACTACCCGAGCGGCCACCAGGGTGTGCTCCTCGATCCCAAGGATCACCACCTCGCGCGCCAGCACCCCGGCGACTACCTCGTCGGCCTCGAACAGAGCGTGCGCGCCGCCCTCGCCGCCGCGAAAAAGACCC
>JBILLY010000405.1:0-4980 GCA_044375835.1 Opitutaceae bacterium | reverse complement strand
TGGACTTGGCGCGGACCGTGGATGTTCCGGGAGGCAAAGTCAATTGGCCCGCCCCTCGAAAGTGCGCGCCCGCTTTCCAGCATGCACGAAGCGCAGCGCCGCGCCGTCGCTCACGGCGAATCCCGACCGGCCGAGGCTTTGCCGCGTCCGCTTTCCGGCCTCGATCGCCGCCAGCAGCGAATCGAACGCCTGCCGCGAAGGCTCGCCCGCCGCCGGGTGCCGCGCCAGCCACCGGTGCAGCGCCCGCCGCCACAGCGCCCGCGGTTTCCCGGCCAATGCCGCCAGTCGCAACGCACCGCTCGCCTCGATCGGCTCGAGTCCATCGAGCCAAGCATCCAGCGCGTCGTCGTCCTCCTGCAGCAACATCCGCGACCGCGCCGCCCCCGCCAACGCATCGCGGCCCGCCGCCTCGATCCACGGCCCCACGACCGCTCGCCGGACGCGATTCCGGAAATACAGCCCGGCCGCATTCGTCGCGTCCACCCGCCATTCGGCGCCCGCGTGCCGCAACGCGTCCTCCAGCTCCGCCTTCTTCAGGGTGAGCAGCGGTCGCAGATGCATCCGCCCGCGCGGCAACCGTTGCACCGGCCGCGGCGCCGCCAATCCGCCGGTTCCGCTCCCGCGCGCCAACCGCATCAGCAGCGTTTCCGCGACATCGTCCTGCTGGTGCCCGAGCCACACGGTTCGCGCGTGCTCGGCAAAAAACGCCATCCGCGCCGCGCGCGAATCCGCCTCGCTCGCACCTGCCCGCGCCCCGCGCCACACGCCGCCCACATATTCCACCGCCAGACTCCGGGCGACTTGGCGGCAAAAGTTCGCATCCGCCCGCGACGCCGATCCACGCAACCGGTGGTTGAAATGGAGCACGCGCAGCCGCCCGCGCCGCTCCGGCCAATGCGCCCACAGCAACAACAGCAGCGCGAGCGAATCCGCCCCGCCCGAAAACCCCACGCCCCAGATGCCGCGGGTCGGAGCCGATTCCGCCCAAGCCAGGACGGCCGCGTCCAACCGCTCGCGCGGAATCAACGCCGCCAGTCTGGCCGCCGCCTCACGCAAAGGTCAGATACTCCTTGCCGAAATACGGCACGAGCGCCGCGGGGAGTTTCACGCGGCCGTCGGGCTGCAGATTGTTTTCCAGCAACGCCGCCAGCACGCGCGGCACCGCGAGCCCCGAGCCGTTCAGCGTGTGCACGAGTTCCGGCTTGCCCGTCTCCTTCGAGCGGAAACGGATCTGCGCGCGCCGCGCCTGGAAGGTCTCGAAGTTCGAGCAACTCGATACCTCCAGCCAGCGCTTCTGCCCCGCGGACCACACCTCGAGGTCGTATTTCTTCGACTGCGCGAAGCCCAGGTCGCCGCCGCACATCAGCAGCACGCGATACGGCAGTTCCAGTTTCCTCAAAATGCGCTCGGCGTCGTCGCGCAGCTTGTCGAGTTCGGTGTAGCTCTGCGACGGATGCACCCACTTCAGCAGCTCGACCTTGTCGAACTGGTGCAGGCGGTTCAGTCCGCGCACGTCCTTGCCGTAGCTGCCTGCCTCGCGGCGGAAACACGGGGTGTAGGCGCAGCGGCAGATCGGCAGCGCCGCCTCGTCCACGATCTCGTCGCGGAAGAAGTTCGTCAGCGGCACTTCCGCTGTCGGCACCGCATAGAGGTGGTCCGGCGTCGTCTCATACATCTGGCCTTCCTTGTCGGGCAGCTGGCCCGTGGCCGTCGCGCTCGCCGCATTCACGAAGATCGGCGGATTCACCTCCGTGTAGCCCGCCTTGCCGTCCTCGTCCAAAAAGAAGTGCAACAGCGCGCGCACGATCCGCGCCCCGTCGCCGACGTAGAACGGAAAGCCCGCGCCCGTCACCTTAGCGCCGCGCGCGAAATCGAACAGCTTCTCGAAGCCCGCGATCTCCCAGTGCGGCATCGCCGCGGCCGACACCGCCGTCGTGTCGCCGTGCGTCGAGAAGACCACGTTCTCCTCCGGCGTCCGCCCTTCCGGCACGCTCGCGTGCGGCAAATTCGGGATCGAAAGCATCGCCTGCTTGAAGCGCTCCTCGGTCTCCTTGAGCGCGACCTCGCGCTCCTTCACCTGCGCCGACACCGCCTTCATCTCGGCCACTTTCGCGACAAACTCCGGCGATCCCTTCGGCAACGCCGCCATCGCCGTGTTGGCCGCCTTCTGCGTCGCGCGCAGCGCCTCGGTCTCGCCCAGCAGCTTGCGCCACGACGCGTCGATCGCGAGCACGGCGTCGAGGTCGACATCGAGGTGTTTCTTGGCAATCGCCGCGCGCACGGCGTCGGGCGTTTCGCGGATGAGCTTCGGATCGAGCATGGAGAAAAAGGGGACGAAGAGCCCAAGGGACCCGCGACCAAAAGACTACCGAAATCTACCGCCCCTCCCGCCGCTCGCCCGCAGCGGTGGCTTCAAGCCCCGTGGCCTTTCAGCCCCTTCGTCCGTTGGCCGCTTGATCTTTTGGATCCCTCGATCCCGCGGCCGCTCAAACGAACCGCGCCCGCGCTTTCTGGAAGCGCGCGTAGACATCCTTGGCCGCCAGCAGCTTCAAATCGCCGACGGGCGCCTGCACCACGACATTGCTCGGCGCGTTGAGCGGATACGGCCCGAAGAGCCGCGGATCGGTCGGCCCGAAGATCCCCAGCACCCGCACGCCGAGCGCCGCCGCCAGGTGCATCGGCCCACTGTCGTTCGCGATCACCCACTCGGCGCGCTTCACCAGCGCCGGCAGCGACACGAGGCTCGTGTTGCCCGTGACGTTGAAAAATTGCGCCGCCGGAAACGCCCCGCGGTCGTGCACGTAGCTGCTGCCCGCCCACACCACCTTGCGGTTCTTCTCCTCGCGCAGGATCAGCTCCGTGAGCTGCTTGAACCCGTTCCACGTCTTCTCCGCGCGCCGGCTGTCGACGAACATGACGATCGGTTTCCCGCCGCCCCGTGCATCGGCAAACCGCAGGTTCAGGCTGTCCACCTCGCGAAACTTCAGCGTCCCGCGCAGCTCCGGTTTGGCCCCGAGCACCGGACAAAACTGCAGCAAGATATCCAGCGCGTGGCTCTTCGTGCCGTCCTTCGGGAGCGGCACTTTCTCGTTGTAAAACACCCCCGACCACTCGCGCGCGTCCGACCGCCCCACCTTCCGCGCCGCATGCACGCGCGAAGTCATGAGCCCCGTCCGCAGCAATCCCTGCATGTCGAACACCGCGTCGAAGGTCCGCTTCCGCAGCTGGTTCGTGAGCTTCAAAAAACCCTTCGCCCCGCCCGCCCGCTCGAAGACATACACTTCGTCCACCGCCTCGCAGGCCCGCACGATCGGCGCGAAGATCTCGCGCACCACCCACGAGATGCGCAGCCCGTCGACCTGCGCCTTCAGCGACGTCGCCACTTGCAGGCCGTGCACGATGTCGCCCAGCGACGAGGGTTTGATGATGAGGAGTTCGGTCATGAACGGGAGGCGGCCGGAGACGATCCGACCGCGGGAACACGGTGTTTCATGGTTTTTGCCGGTTGAAATCAAATGCCAAATCCGCCCGACCGCCAGCGGCCGGCGGCGACAAGATGGTTTGCCTCTCGCCCGCGCCCCGCGCCATCACGTCTGCCGCGTGCTGCTTTTTTCACTGAAAATTCTCGGCCGGCTCACCGCCTCCGCCCCCGAACCCCTCCTGCGCGCCCTCGCCGTCTTGCTCGGCGATTTCATCTTCTTTGCCTTCCCGCGCCGCCGCCGTCTCGTCCTGTCCAACCTCCACCACGCCTTCCCCGAAAAACCCGCCGCCTGGCATCGCGCCACCGGCCGCGAGAGCTGTCGCCGCCTGATCGAGACCGGGCTGCTCTCCCTCGCCACCCCCTACCTCGGCGAGGCCCGCTACCGCGCCATCATTTCCGCGTCCCCCGAGCTGCTCGCGCTCTACGCCGCCCAGGCCCGCCAGCCGCAGCCGACGCTGATCTGCTCCCCGCACATCGCCTATTGGGAGGCGCAGACCGCCAAACCGCTCATCATTCCCGGCGCTTTCCCCGAGTTCGGCATCATCTACCGCCCGTTGGACAACCCCGCGGCCGACACCTTCGTCAAGGCCTCCCGCGAGCGCTTCGGCATGAAGCTCCTCTCCCGCAAGGAGGGCTTCGCCGAAGCCCTGAAAATCCTGCGCCGCCGCGGCTTTGTCGGCGTCCTCTTCGACCAGAACGCCGGCCTCCAGGGCGCCCTGACCCTCCTCTTCGACCGCGTCTGCTCCACCACCGAGCTGCCTGGCCTCATGGCGGAGAAATTCGCTGCCCGCGTCGTCGGCATCTTCCCGCGTCGCCGCGCGTTCTGGCGCGTCGAGATCGGCGCCGCCGTCCTCCACCACGACGGCACCGGCACCGGCGTCACCCTCGCCCTCAACCGCTGGCTCGAGTCCCTCCTCCGCGCCGACGACAACCTCTGCGCCTCCTGGCTCTGGGCCCACGACCGCTGGCGCAACCAGGACATGCCCGCGCGCCGCTTCCGCCTCGAGGCGAAACGCGACCTGCTCGCCGCCGATCTCCTCGGCCGCGGCCTCGCCGCCGTCCCGCGCCGCACCAGAATCTGGATACGCCTGCCCAACTGGCTCGGCGACGTCGTCATGGCCCTGCCGCTCCTCCGCGCGCTCCGCGCCGGCCGCCCCGACGCCGAGATCGTCCTCGTCGCCAAAAAGCAGTTTCTCCCCCTCCTCGCCGGCTGGCAGGTCGCCGACCGCCTCCACGCCCTCCCGCCCGCCGGTGCGGGCTATTTCGCCCACTTCCGCGCCCTCCGCCACGAGTATCCCGACGTCTGGCTCCTCTTCACCAACTCGGTCCGCGGCGACCTCGAGGCCTGGCTCGCCGGCGCCCGCCAGCGCTTCGGCCTTGTCCGTCGCGGCAAACACCGCCCGCTGCTCTCCCACCGCTACCGCGTCCCCGCCGATTTCGACGAACGCACCCGCCACCAGCTCGAGCTCTGGGAAAATCTCGTCCGCCACTTCGGCCTG
>JBILLY010000404.1:0-4982 GCA_044375835.1 Opitutaceae bacterium | reverse complement strand
GCCCCCGCCGCCGCCCTCGCCGCGACCCTCAGCGGCAACGTCTCCAACGTAGCCACCGGCAATCTCCTCGAGGGCGCCCGCGTCGAGGTTCCCGCCCTCGGCCTCAGCGCGCTCACCGACAACACCGGCCGCTTCGTCCTCCCCGCCCTCCCCGCCGGCTCGCACGAGGTCGTCGTCTCCTACGTCGGCCTCGACGCCCAGCGCACCGTCGTCGCCGTCGCCGCGCCCGATGCCGCCGTCGTCCGCAATTTCGACCTGACCGCCGGTATCTACAAACTGGATGCCTTCAAGGTCACCGGCGAGCGCGAGGGCGACGCCGCCGCCATCACCGCCTACCGCAATTCCGAAAACCTCAAGAACATCGCCGCCACCGACTCCTTCGGCAATCTGCCCAACATGAACGCCGGCGAGGTCGCCATCCGCCTCCCCGGCATCTACGGCGAGCTCGATGCCGGCGGCAACCTCAGCGGCTTCACCGTCCGCGGCATGGCCTCGGGGCTCAACTCCGTCACCATGGACGGCGGCCTCATGACCGGCCAGGGCGGCCTCGGCCGCTCCATTTTCGTCAACAACATCACCGGCGCCATGTTCGACCAGGTGGAGCTCATCAAGGGCCACACCCCCGACAAAGGCGCCGACTCCCTCGGCGGCACGATCAACTTCAAGAGCCGCTCCCCGCTTTCGATGCGCGAGAAACGCCGCATCACCTACACGCTGAGCGCCCGTCTCGCGCCGTCGTTCACGGAGCAGATTCCCATCCGCGAGCAGCGCCGCCTCCACGGCCTCGCCAACCTCGGCTACCAGGAGGTCTTCGATGCCTTCGGCGGCAGCCGCAACCTCGGCGTCTCCGTCACCCTCTTCAACAGCGAGACCGCCATCGGCTCGTTCTTCACCACCCGCGATTTCCAGAACACCGAAGCCTCCCCCGCCTTCCTCTGGAGCTACCTCACGAGCGATCTCTACAACCACCGCCGGCAGAAAAACATCACCGCCAAGGCCGACTACCGCCTCACCCCGTCGACCAAGCTCTCGTTCCTCGCCACCTACATCGACCACAGCGAGGTCTACCGCCGCCAATACAACGTCAACGCCACCACCAACCAGGTCGTCTTCAACCCCGCGCTCACCACCGCCGCCAACACCGGCGCCGGCATCGCGCCCGGTTACACCTCGCGCATCACGACCGTCCGCCCCGTCCCGAACTCCATCATCGATGTCACGATGACGGGCCCCAACAACTTCTTCAACCGCCTCCGCCGCGTCGACGTCGGCCTCGAACACCAGAAGGGCCCGTTGCAGATCGAGGCCAACCTCCGCCGCACCCAGACCCACATCAACATCGGCAACGGCGAGGGCGGCGTCCTCATCAACCGCATCACCGGCTCCGGCTGGATCCTCGACCGCACGCAGTCCGACCTCTTCCCCCGGTTCCTCCCGAACGGCGGCCCCGATTTCACCAATCCCGCCAACTACCGCCCCACCGCCAGCGGCCTCACCAACGGCAACGACAAACAGATCCACGAGGTCGACGAGGGCCGTCTCGATGTGCGCTACAATCTGCCGACCTCCGCGCCGATCTTCGCCAAAGCCGGCGTGCACTGGCGCGAGCAGACCGTGGGCGCCCGCAGCGCCTCGCGCCGCTGGAACTACACCGGCACCGGCCCGCTCCCGCACGACCCGAATCTCATCACCATGGATCAGCGCGAGACGCGCCGCGGCATCCCGCAGTGGGAAGCATCGTGGTTCATCCGCGCCCGCGAGGTCATCGACCCCACCATCTGGCGCGAGGACTTCTATTTCCGCGAGACCACGAAATTCACGAGCTACCGCCAGGCCGTCGAGACCGTCACCGCGCCCTACGCGATGGCGCAGGGCAAGCTCGGCCGCGACGGCTGGCTCGGCCGCACCGGCTTCCTCGGCGGCGTGCGCTGGGAGAAAACCGAAAACGAGGCCGACGGCTTCGTGCGCGCCCGCCGCCTCAGCGGCACGGCCGCCACCGCCACCGAGGCCGCCGCGGTCGCCGCCGCGCAGTCCGACTACGCCAACAACCGCCGCACCGTCGACGGCGAATACACCAAGGCCTTCCCCAGCATCCACGCTTGGCACGACATCACGCAGAATCTCAAGGCCCGCCTGAGTTGGTCCACGAGCTTCGGCCGCCCCGGCTTCGGCCAACTCGTGCCCGGCGAAACGCCCAACGAGGCCAACGCCAACTTCGGCAACCGCCCCACCCTCACCATCAACAACCCGTCGCTCCTGCCGCAGGTCGCGAAGAACTGGGATGCCACGCTCGAGTATTATTTCGAGCCCGTCGGCAATTTCACCGCCGGCTGGTTCCACAAGGAAATCCGCGACTACATCGTGACCGGCCAGGAATCCGGCGTCATCGGCACCGGCACCGACAACGGCTTCAACGGCGAATACCCCGGCTGGACCATCCTCACCTCCGCCAACGCCGGCACCGCCGTCGTGCAGGGCTGGGAGTTCAGCTACCAGCAGCAGTTCACGTTTCTCCCCGGCGTGCTCAAAGGCCTGAGCGGCCTGGTCAACTACACGCTGCTCGACACCCACGGCAATTTCGGCGGCAACGACCGGCGCGAAAAAGGCCAGGTGCCGAACTTCGTCCCGCGCACCGCCAACGTCAGCCTCACCTGGCGCTGGCGCGGCTTCAGCACGCGCCTGCTCGTGAACTACGCGGACACCTTCCTCACCGCCTACAACGCCGCCTCGCCCGCGCGCAACCTCTACCGCGTCGAGCGCAAGCTCATCAACCTGGGCTTCGGCTACCAGCTCCGCCCCTCCCTCAACCTCGCCCTCGACATCGACAACCTCACCAACGTCCCGCAGAAGCGCTACCGCGGCGTCCCCGACAACGTGGAGCACTTCAACTACCCCGGCACGACGATCACCGTCGGCCTCAACGGGCGGTTCTGACCGCCCGCCCTTACCCTTCCGCCAAATCCCGTGTTTTCCTGCTTCATGATCACACCCCGTCTCACGCTCCTTCGCGCCGTCGCCTTCGCCCTCGCCATCCTGTTCCCGGCCCTCGCCCTACGCGCCGCCGACACCACCGGCACCCTCGCGGGCACCGTCAGCAATCTGGCCACGGGCAACTTGCTGGAAGGCGCCCGCGTCGAGGTCCCCGCGCTCGGCCTCGTCGCCCTCACCGATCTCACCGGCGCCTACACCCTCGCCGCCGTCCCCGCCGGCACCCACGAGGTCGTCGTCTCCTACCTCGGCCTCGACTCCGCCCGCTCCACCGTCGCCGTCGCCGCCGGCCAGCGCGTGGTCCGCGCCTTCGACCTCACCGCCGGCATCTACCAGCTCGAAGCCTTCAAGGTCACCGGCGAGCGCGAGGGCGGCGCCGCCGCCATCACCGCCCAGCGCAACGCCGAAAACCTCAAGAGCATCGTCTCCATGGATTCCTACGGGAATCTCCCCAACATGAACGCCGGCGAGGTCGCCATCCGCCTCCCCGGCGTCGCCGGCAACCCCTCCGACGAGGGCCTGATCGACGGCTTCACCATCCGCGGCATCGGCCCCGGCCTGAACTCCATCACCCTCGACGGCGCTCCCATGACCAGCCAGGGCGCCCTCACCCGCGGCACCAACATCAACAACCTCACCGGCACGATGTTCGACCAGATGGAACTCACCAAGGGCCACACCCCCGACAAGGAAGCCGGCTCCATCGGCGGCACCATCAATCTCAAAAGCCGCTCCCCGCTCTCCATGCGCGAGCGCCGCCGCCTGAGCTACAGCGCCAGCGTCCGCGTCGCCCCGTCCTTCACCGAGCAGACGCCCACGCGCGAAGCCCACCGCGCCCACCCGCTCTTCAACGTCCAGTGGCAGGAGCTCTTCGACGTCCTCGGCGGCGACCGCAACCTCGGCGTCTCCGTCAACCTCTTCTACTCGGAAAACGCCGTCGGCGGCTTCCGCACCGTCCGCGATTTCCAGAACACCACCGCCTCGCCCGCCTACCTCTGGGACTACCGCACCTGGGACAACTACAACAACCGCAAGCAGGCCTCCCTCAATTTCAAGGCCGACTACCGCCTCTCCCCCGCCACCAAGCTCTCCTTCAACGTCATCCTCAACGACGCCGTCGAGACCTTCCGCCGCCAATACGAGCTGCGCGCCTTCACCACCCAGGCGATCTTCAATCCCGCGCTCCCCGTCACCGGCACCAACGCCACCGCCGGTATCCTCCCCGGTTATACCGACCTGATCACCCGCGTCCGCGCCGCCCCCGGCTCGACCATCGAGCAGACCACCACCGGCCCCGGCAATTTCTTCAACCGCATGCGCCGCTTCGACCTCGGCGCCGAGCACACCTTCGGCCCGCTCTTCGTCGACTGGAACGCCCGCTACACCCAGACCAACATCAACGGCGGCGGCGGCGGCCGCGGCGGCATTCTCGTCAACCGCCTCACCGGCGTCGGCTGGGAACTCGACCGCACCGCTTCCGATCTGCACCCGCGTTTCACCCAGACCGAAGGCCCCGACTTCAACAACCCCGCCAACTACCGGCCCACCACCTACAACAACTCGATTCTCCAGAACGACGACATGATCAAGGAGGCCGGCGCCAACGCCCGCTACACCTTGCCCACGCGCTTCGCCGCCTCCGTCAAGGCCGGAGCCGTCTGGCGCGAGCGCTACGTCTCCGCCGAGAGCTTCGCCCGCCGCTGGAACTTCATCGGCACCGCCGCGCTCCCCGCCGACCCGTCGATCATCACCTACGACGCCGTCAAGACCGGCCGCCGCCTGCCCTACTGGGAGCCCGTCCAGTTCTTCGCCGACCGCCAGCCGATCACGCCCGCCCTCTGGCGCGAGGACCTCTACTTCAACGAGCAGAACAAATACACCGCCAACCGCGCCGTCACCGAGACCATCACCGCCGGCTACCTGATGGCCCAGGGCCGCGTCGGCCGCACCGGCTGGCTCACCGGCGTCCGCACCGAGCGCACGGAAACCTCCTC
>JBILLY010000402.1:0-4995 GCA_044375835.1 Opitutaceae bacterium | reverse complement strand
CTTCCGGATGCCAGCCGCTCGCGAGCACGAGCACCCGGCCCTGCCCGGTCGGCAACTCCACCAGCGCGGGCGCGCCGTGGTCGAACTTCGCGAGCACGCGCGCCCCGCCGCCGAGGTCGGCGACGTCGAATTTCCTCGTCCGCCAGAAACGGATCTTCGTGAAATCGCTGTAGCGCGGATCGGCAAACGGCGCGAAGAGCGGGTGCTGGAAATCGATGTCGGCAAACATCGCGTAGCTCGGCGGCCGCCAGTCCTCGAGCCGCACCGGCTCGCGGCCGGCCAGCGCCCCGAGTGTCGCGCCCTCGGCCGCGCCGCCCTGCCGCGGCGCAAACACGACCGTCTTGCCCGCCGTCGCCTGCGCCCGCAGCGCCGCCGCCGTTTCGACCGACACCGCGTCGGCCACGAAAATCACATTGGCCGCCGCCACATCGGCGGGTGCGAGCGGCGCCGACGGAGCGGCGGTCGCGATCTTCACCGCGACGCGCGGCGTCTCCGCGAGCGCCCGCTGCAGGAAGAAGAGCGGCTGCCGCGTGTCCGTCGCCGCCTCGCCGCCGATCCACAGCACCGTGGTGCGCTGCTGCACGGGCGGGATGAAATACGCGGTGTTGTCGAAAGCTTCGTCGTCGCCCTGCACGGCAACGCGGGTCGCCGCGGCGCGGCCCTCCTTCGGCAGCGGCAGGGAGAAAATGCGGCTTTGGCCCGGCGGCACAGAGGCCTCGAGCGGCGGGCCGAGAAAAGGCTCCGGCCCCGCGTTGGCGGCGCCGGGAGCGGTCGAAGCCGTCGCCGGCGCGAGCCAACCGAGTTTGAAATTTTCGCGTTTGGAATCCGCCGCATTGCTCACGCGCACGCGCACCGGCGCATCCGGCGCGCGGGTCGACTCGGGGCCCTCGGCCACGATCTGCACGCCGGCGTTGGTGGGATTCGCGGCTTTCACGGCTTCGACCGTGAGTTCGATGCCCTTGGGCCACTCGTAGGCTTGGAGCGCGTCGAGCCGGCTGCCCGCCTGCAGATCGCTGACGAGAATGATCTGGCGGGGACCGGGCGCCGCCTGGCCTTCGGTCTCGGCGAGCGCCTCGGCGGCGGTCACGAGCGCGTTGCCGAGGTGCGTGCCGCCCCAGCCCGGAGTGACGCCGCCGATGCGCGCCAACGCGAAGGCCACGCGGTCGGAGGGCGCCGCGCGGTCCCACTCGTCGAAGCCCAGCAGCGCCGTCGCCTGCCGCTCGAATTTATACACCGCAAACCGGTCGGTCGGCGCCGCGTCGCGCAGCACGGCCTCGACGCGCGCGCGGGCCGCGGCCCACACGCCCTCGCGCCGCATGCTCGCGCTCGTGTCGACCAGCACCACGACGCGCCGCGGTTTGACCGCGGTCGGATCGTCGATCGGCGTCTGGCGCAAAAACGGCCGGGAAAAACCGAGCGCGAGCAGGGCCAGCGCGGCGCAGCGGAGAATCAGCAGCAGCAGGTGCTCGATCCGATTCCGGCGGGAAAGCCGCGGCGGGCTCGGCTGGAGAAACATCAGCGAGCTGAAGCGCAGTTTCTCCCGCGTCGTGCGGCGCACGAGGTGGTAGATGATCGGACCGGCGATCGCCAGGCCCCCGAGCAGAAACAGCGGCGTGAGAAAATTCATGCGGCGTCTCAGGTGTTGCGGGCGCGGCGGAATTGCCGGCCCTTGCGCATGCGCGCCTGCAGGTATTCGAACAGCGCGAACTCCAGCGGCTGGTCCGTCGTGAGTTCATGGAAGCTCACGCCGAGCTTGCGGCAGATCGCGCGCAGCGCCTCGGCGTGCGCCTCGAACTTCTGCAGGTAACCGGCGCGCGCCGCGACCGGATCGATGTAGAGGGTGCGGTTCGACTCCACGTCCTCCAGCAGCGAGGGCTGGTCGAGACCGAAGGTCCGCTCGACGGGATCGAGCACCTGGAAAACGGTGAGTTCGTGGCCGCAGGCGGCGAGCGCGGTGAGGTTGCGCTCCAGCCGGTCGAGCGGCGCGAGGAAGTCCGAGATCAACGCCACCATGCCGCGACGGCGGATGAGCGAGGTGATGTTTTCCAGCGGCGCCACGAGATCGGTCGAGCCGCCGGCGGCCGGGCGCTCGAGCGCGTGCATGATCTGGCGCAGGTGGCCGGCGCGGTGTCGGATCGGCAGATACTCGCGCACTTTCTCGTCGAAAGTCAGTAGCCCCACCGCGTCGCCCTGCAGGTGGAGGAAATACGCAAGCGTCGCGGCGAGGGTCGAGGCGTAGGCGGCCTTGGTCACGCCGGCGGAGCCGTAGTCCATCGAGCGGCTCTGGTCGACGAGCAGCTGCACGCGCAGGTTGGTCTCGTCCTCGTATTTCTTGATGAAGTAGCGGTCGCTGCGCGCGAAGACGCGCCAGTCGAGGTAGCGCGGGTCGTCGCCGGGCGTGTATTGGCGGTATTCCGTGAACTCGACCGAGAAGCCGTGATACGGGCTGCGGTGCATGCCGCTCCAGAACCCTTCGACGACGGCGCGCGCCCGCAGCTCGAGGCTGCGGATCGTCATCAGTGTCTTCGGGTCGATCAGGTTCGCCGAAGCGAGCGAACCCGCGTTGGTGGTGGCGGCCATCCGGTGGGGCGGAGTGCGGGCGCTTACGCCGACTTCACGGGCGTCTTGGTGGCGGCGACGAGGCGCTTGATGACTTCGTCGACGCGGATGCCCTCGGCCTCGGCGCGGTAGTTGAGCAGCACGCGGTGGCGCAGGACCGGCACGGCGAGCGCCTGGATGTCCTCGACGGTCACGTGCGCGCGGCCGCGCAGGAGGGCGCGGGCCTTGGCCCCGAGAATGAGGAACTGGCCGGCGCGCGTGCCGGCGCCCCAGCTGACCCAGTCGTTGACGAAGTCCGGTGTGCCCGGCTGCTTCGGGCGCGAAAGCGACACGAGCTGCACGGCGTAGCGCACCATTTCCTCGGCGACGGGGACCTTGCGCACGAGATCGTGGAAACTGAGCACGTCCTCGCCGTTGAACAGCGCTTCGATCGGCGCGGGGCGACCGGCGGTCGTCGCGAGCACCACCTTCACCTCGTCGGCCTCGGGCAGATACTCCATGACGACGTTGAACATGAAACGGTCGAGCTGGGCCTCGGGCAGCGGATAGGTGCCCTCCATCTCGATCGGGTTCTGGGTCGCGAGCACAAAGAACGGCTCCTCCAACGGGTGCCGCACGCCGGACGCGGTGACCTGGTGCTCCTGCATCGCTTCGAGCAGAGAGGCCTGGGTCTTCGGTGGCGTGCGGTTGATTTCGTCGGCCAGAATCATGTTGGCGAAGACCGGGCCGCGCTCGAAAGCGAGCCGCCGGCCGCCGGCGCCGTCGTCCTGCAGAATCTCGGTGCCGGTGATGTCGGCGGGCATCAGGTCGGGCGTGAACTGGATGCGCTGGAACTTCAGGTGGAAGACCTGCGCGATGGACTTCACGAGGAGGGTCTTGGCCAGGCCGGGCGCGCCGGTGATGAGGCAGTGGCCGCCGGCCATCAGGGCGATCATGATCTGCTCGATCACGTCGCGCTGGCCCACGATGACCTTGGCCAATTCCGCGTCGATCCGCGCGCGGCCGGCGAGGAGGCGCTCGGCCGTCTCGCGTTCGGACGCAAAGGCCGGCGCCGGGGCGGCGGCGGGCGGAGTGGCGGGAGTCGGGTTCGGTTCGGCGGGAAAGCTCATGAGGGACGAAAAGTGACCAAGTATCAGGTATCCAAGTAACAGGGGCGGACGCAGACGGTGGCGAGGACGGGGATCAGGTTGGGGTGACGGGGCGTAAACCGGAAAGTATCGGCGGATTGCGGAGTGCTGGAATTCGGCGGGATCGGTGGGTTCGGGATTTCTTGGAACTTGAGACCTGATCCTTGCGCCTTGGCGCGGCCCGGCCGCGCCTCAGTGGGTCATCAGGTAGAAGATCAGGTTTACACCGAGCGGATAGGAGACCTTTTCGGAGAAGGTCGCGAAGTAGTCGGCGTGTTCGCCCTCGCGCTCCCAGCCGTCGCTGATGTCGCTGTTGTGAAACGCGATCACCATGATGCGGCCCTTGTCGTCGAGCAGGGCCTTGACGGACATCTTTTCGGAGTCGGGGCCGCGGTCGATTTGGAGCGGGGCGTTGGGGTCGGCGGGATTCCGCGCGCGGTTCCAGAACTGCATCGTGGGCACCTGGAGCGCCTGGAGCGGGCCCTTGATGTCGAACACGCAACGGAACAGCGGATGATCCATCGACAGGTCGGTCCAGGACCGATCGGGCAAGACGCGCTTCATCGCGGCGGCGAAGCCCGCCCACTCGATGGAATTCCAGAAATCCACGATGAGCAGCGCGCCGCCGTTCTGCAGGTAGTTGCGCAGGCCGATCACCTCGTTTTCCCGGAGGATGATGTAGCCCGGGTGCGTCATGAAGAGGAACGGGTAGTTCTTCAGGTCCGGGTCGTGCAGCTTGATCGCGCGGCCGTCGGGGTCGGCGCGGATGGAGGTCATCTGCTGGAGGCGGTAAGAGAGGTTCAGGTCCGCGTCCGGGAAATCGACCCACCAGCCGATGCTGCGGCCGCGGTGGAAGATCGGCGACATCGCGGTCGTGGGTCCCGCCTTGAAGACGGCGCGCGTGAACGTGAAGACGTCCTTCTCGAAGCCGACGGGGTTGGTCCAGTTGGGGGTGCCGGTGCTGTGGGAATCGATCTCGCGCGCGGTGCGCACGGCGTTTTCGTCGATCACGCCGCTGCCTTCGGTGCGGATGAAGGAGCTGCCGACATCGGACTCGTTGCCCCATTGCTCGGGGCCCTTGGGCGTGGCCCGCGGCACGGCGGGCGCGGACGGCGAGGCGGAGCGCGGCACGCTCGGCGCGGACGGGACCGCGGCGAAAATCACGGCGGTCGCCGCGGCGGCGAACGCGGCCAGCAAGGCGGGGCGAAGTGGAAGCAGGCGCACCATCGGTCAGTGGGTCATCGCGTAGAAGACCACGTTGATCCCCAAAGGATACGCGATCTTTTCGGAGAAGTTCTTGAAGTAGTAT
>JBILLY010000657.1:0-3528 GCA_044375835.1 Opitutaceae bacterium | reverse complement strand
CGGCGAGACCAAGGTCGCCGGCTTCGACTACTCGGCCAACTACGTCTTCCGCACCGACCGCGCCGGCCGTTTCGAGTTCTCCACCTCCTGGAGCCAATACAGCCACTACCTGCAGCGCAGCGCCGCGGGCGGCCAGTTTGTCCAGCTCGTCAACCAGCCGACCGGCGATGGCACCGGTTCCGACAACGGCTACCTCCGCTGGAAGGGCCGCGTGCAGGCCGAGTGGGGCTTCAAGGGCTTCACCACGGTCCTCTCCACCAACTACACCGACGGCTTCTGGGATATCAACGGCGTCACCGGCGACACGTTCTTCGTGAGCCCGACCTGGATCTACGACCTCCAGATCTCCTACAACTTCCAGAACCGTTTCGCGCCGTTCCTGAACGACACCAAGGTCGCCCTCGGTGTGCGCAACCTGTTCGACAAGGATCCCCCGTTCGCCTCCGGCAACGCGGGCAACTCGACCGGCTACCCGGGCTTCCTCTACAGCTCCGAAGGCCGCTTCGTCTACCTGTCGGTCACCCGCAAGTTCTGATGACCGTGGCCGCGGCCCGCGAGGGTCGCAGCCGCTCTCTTTCGACGCCCGCCGCTTCACCGCGGCGGGCGTTTTTGTTTTCGCGCTGGCGCGCCCGGGACGCGCCCGGCAGTTTCGCGGCCATGTTGCGCCGCGTTTTTCTCCTCGTCGCCGTCGCGTTCGCGTCCATGGCCGCCGTCGCCGCGGAGCCTGCGAAACCGTTTTCGCAAACCCTCACGGCGGAGCAGAGACAACGCCTCGGCCTCGGTGCGCTGACCCCCGCACAATTTGCCGAACTCGACGCGGCGATCGGTGCTTATACGCGCGGCGAAACGTCGGCGGCTGTCGCTGTGGCCGTGCAGAAGGCGGAGCAACAAACCGCGGAGAAAGTGCAGCAGGCGGAGCAGAAAGCCGCCGTCGCGGCCGAGACCGCCGTCGCCGACTACAAGAAGAAGCAGGAGCCCGGCGTGATCGCGCGCACGCTCGAGAGCTTCAAGCGCAAGCAGGACGAGGAAAAGCGCGAGCGCTTCACCGCCAAGGTCGTCGGCCCCTTCTACGGCTGGAGCGGGCGCACGTATTTCCCGCTCGAGAACGGCCAAGTCTGGCAACAGACCGGCACCGAATCCAACGAGCTGCCCAAGGTCATGGGCGCGGAGGTCGAGATCTACCGATCGAACAGCGGCTACTGGCGCCTCCGCTACGACGGGGCGTGGATCACGGTGAAGCGCCTGCAGTAAGCCGGCCGGCGGGCCGTCGCCGGACGGACGCGCCGAAGCGCCCAGACCGGGCGCAATCGAGCGGCGTGGCGTGGAGGCGGGCGTCCCTGACCGCCGGATCGGGACCTTCGCCCCACGGCACGGCGGGCTGGGACGCCCGCCGCTGTCTAAACGCCCGCCGGCGTTGCTCCGGACTTGGCGGTGAACAGAGAGGGCATCGGAAAAGGTGGCGGCGGGACCTCCGGGCCCGCCGTGGGCGAGGAGATGCAGCCGTAACCCTCGGCGCGCCCAGAGGTCGCGCCGCTACCCTCGGACAGCTTCTTCGGCGACCTTCTACTTCTTCGCGGGCATCTCGATCACCTGCTCGCGCCCGATTTTCACCGTGCCTTCCGGCATCAGGTGCTCGGCGAGAAACTGCTCCAGCCGGCCGTAGAAGCCGACCGAGGCTTTCTCGTCGCGGAAGCCGTGACCCTGTTTCTTCTGCGAGATCGTCTCGTAGCGCAGGCCGAGTTTTTTGAGCTGCGCTTCGAGCCGCGTCCAGTGGTCGATCTTCACGCGCGGATCTTTTTCGCCGTAAGCGTGCAGCGTGGGCACGCGGATGCGGTCGACGAAATTCACCGGCGACGTCGCGGCGCGATACTCCGGAGTGGGCCCGACCCACTCCCGCTGGTAGCTGAAGTCGCCGTCGCGCACCCACGCGTCGTCGCCGCGGTTCTTGAAGGTGATCTCGAGGTCCGAAGCGCCGACGTAGTTGATGCCGCAGCGGTAAAGTTCCGGCGTGAGCGTGAGGCCCGCGAGCGTCGCGTAGCCGCCGTAGCTGGCGCCGAAGATCGCGACGCGGCCCGGGTCGGCGATGCCCTGCGCGATCGCCCACTTCACACCGTCGGTCAGGTCGTCCTGCATGGCGCGGCCCCATTGCTGGCGGCCCTTGTTGAGGAAATCGCGCCCGTAGCCGCCGGAGCCGCGGTAGTTGGGCTGCAGCACGGCGTAGCCGCGCGAGGCGAGAAACTGCGCCTCGCTGTCGAAGCCCCACGAATCGCGGATGCCGAACGGGCCGCCGTGCGGGTTGATGATCAGCGGCACGCGTTTGCCCGCGGCGCCGGCGGGGAGCGTCAGGTAGCCGTGGATCACGAGACCGTCGCGCGCGGTATAGGACACCGGTTTGCGCGGGAGCAGCTGCGCGGGGTCGACGTTGCGCGCACGGCGGAAGAGCGCGAGCGAGCCGGCCTTTTCGTCGAGGATGAAGTAGGTGCCGGGCTCGCGGTCGTGCCCGACCCAAATGAGTTTCACCGTGCCGTCGTCGGATTCGCTGGTAATGCGCACCTCGGAGCCGGCGAAGGTGTTTTCCAATTTCCGGTGCAGGTCGCCGCGCTCGGCGTCGAACCAGTGGTAGCGGCGCCGGTCGGTCTCGTAGACCGCGCCGAGGAGCTTGCGGCGGTCGGGCGAGAGCAGGAGTTCGTCGAGCAGCTCGCCCGCCTCGGGCACGAAAAGCGGCTCGCCGAGCTTGCCGGTGCGGGTGTCGAGCGCGTGGAGCGCGCCGCGGTCGTGCACCTGACGCGAGATCAGCCAGAGGGTGGTGTGGTCGCCGGCAAAGCCGAGCGGCTGCCAGTCCTCGCGGTAACCGTGGAAGCGATGCCGCGCGAGCGGCTTGAACGTCGCGCCGTCGTCGACGCGGTGCTCCCAGACAATCTCCTTGCCCTCGAGCCGGCCGCGGAGACGCAGCGCGCCGGTGAGGTCGCAGAGCAGGCGCGCGGTGCGGTCGCTCTCCTTGAATTCCAGCAGCGGCGTGCGCGCGCGGTTCTGGACGTTGAGCTTGGCGAGCACGACGGAGCCGCCGAGGAAGATGGCGTTCTCCACGTTGTCGGCGAAGAACGCCGTCACCACGATGCGCGCGGGATCGGCCGTGAGTTCCGAGACGATCGCCGCGGAGGTGCCGGTGAGATTCTCCTCCAAGCGCTGCGACTCGGCGAGGCGGAGGACTTTTTTCCCGGTGAGATCGGTGGCGCCGATGAAGAACGACTCGTTGCCGGAGACATCGGCCTCGAACACGAGCCGGTCGTTTCCCTTCCAGAAAAACGAATACAGGCTCTCGTCCTCCCCGCGCAGCACGAGCTGCGATTCGCCGGTCGCGCGTTCGAAGACGCCCAGCGCGAGCTTCTTCTCGTGGGGGAAAAGAAAGGCGATGCGCTTGCCGTCCGGCGAGAGCCGCGGCTGGCGGATGTTGGGCAGGCCGAAGAGTTGGTCGATGGTCGGCGGCGGTGGCGTCGCCGGTTTTGCGGGGGCGGATTCGGCGGCGAA
>JBILLY010000401.1:0-5003 GCA_044375835.1 Opitutaceae bacterium | reverse complement strand
GCTTCCTCGTGCCGACCGCCTACTCGCAGATCTGATCGCACCGTTCGGCGGGCGCCGTCGGTGCCGCCCGCCGAAATTGTTTTGAATAGCACCGCCCCTCGCCGCGTCGCAGCCCCGGAGCCGATCCCCATGAAAAATCCCCGCATCCTCCTGGCCCTGTCGTTGCTCGCCCCCCTCGGCCTCGCGGCCCAGTCGCCGGACGATGCGGCGCCCGCCCTTGGCGCCGCCACCGCCGCGCCGGTCCGCCGCACCGCCGAGATCGAGCAACTCGTCGCCCCGATCGCGCTGTATCCGGACGCCTTGGTCGCGCTGATTTTGCCCGCCGCCAATTCCCCCGCGGACATCGTGCTCGCCGCGCGCCAGGTGCGCGCCACCGGCTCCGACCGCTCCCAGATCGAGCACCGCTCATGGGACGAGAGCGTCAAGTCCCTGACCAGCTACCCGGAAGTGTTGCAGTGGATGGACGAGAATCTGCAGTGGACGAAACAGATCGGCGAGGCCTTCGCCGAACAACCCGTCGACGTCATGCAGGCCATCCAGCGCCTCCGCGCCAAAGCCCGCGCCGCCGGCATGCTCGTCGACACGCCCCAGCAGATCGTCCTCAGCGAATCCGAGGTCATCCGCATCGTGCCCGCGCAGGCATCGACGATCTACGTGCCCTACTACCAGCCCGAGGTCGTCTTCGTCGATCGCCCGGTATTCGTCTCCCGCCCCTTGGTCGGCTTCGGCGTCGGCGTCGCGGTCGGCTCGTGGCTCGCCTTCGACTGCGACTGGCGCCGACACACCATCTGGGTGAGCAGCCGCCACCGCCCGTGGTCCGGCCACGATTGGCGTCGCCCGCTGATCGTCGCCCCCGTGGTGGCGCGTCCGAGTATCGTCCACGTGCACAGCGTGCGGCCGTGGACGCCGCCGCCGCGGCCGGGCCGCCCGGCCTTCGCCGTCTCGCCGCCGGCCCCGCGCGATCCCCGGCCCGCTCCGCCGCGCGACTTCTCGCCCCGCCCCCGCTCCCCCGGCGACTCCGTCGCGACCTATCGGCCCGCCCCGCCTCCTGCGGGCCGTGACTCGGCCCGGCCCGCCGATCCGACGCCCAGTTCCCCGCCCTCCGGCCCCCGCGGCCACCGCGGCTCTATTCCGGATTACTCCGCCCTGCCTCCCGCCGTCACCGCCCCACCCTTGCCGACCTCGCCGGAACGTTCCGGCGCCGCTTCGGCGCCGACCACGGCCGTCCGCTCCCACGGCTATCCGGGCGGCGCGCGCGAAGCTGCCCCTTCGCGCTCTCGGTCGAGCGGCGTCGCCGCCTCCCTTCAAGCGTCCCCGCCCGTGAACGCCGCGCCGACGGCGACTACGCCGGCCTTCCGCCATCAAGCCCCGCCGGCCCGCGGCTACACGCGGTCCGCGCCGCCCGCGGCTGCACCGGCAGCGCCCGTAGACGCTACGCCGTCACCGGCCGCTGCCCGCTCCGCCGAGCCAGCGTCATCCGCGCCCGGCGCGGCGCCGGCCACGCCCCCCGCGTCCCGTCGGGGCGGACCGGCCGGTGAGCGCGGCATCGGCCGGCCCGATCCCAACGCCCACGAGCGCTGACCCGCCGGCGCGCGCGGCGACCAAGCCCGACCTTGCCGCGCCGGCACCGGCTCCCAACGCTCGCCGGTCATGTCCTCGGCTCCCGCCGCTCTTCCCGCCCTCTGCGCGATCCTCGCCTTCGACGCGAGCAACCGCCTCGCCGTGCGCCGTCTCGGCTCCAAATCCGGCCTCGCCTTCACCGGCACGGATCTCGCGATGGCGACCGCCCGTCTGGAGTCCTCCTTCCGCGACCACACCCCGCCCGCCGAGTATCTCACCGCCACCGCCGGCGGCCGCAGCTACCGCGTGTTTTTCGCCCAAGTCTCCGGCACTCCCGCCGACTCCGAGATCGTCTTCGCCTCTCTCGACGCACTCGCCGCCGCCCCCGCCGCCCTCGCGCCCTCCCTTGCCGCCCTGTTGCCCGCCCTCGAACCCCATCTCGTCGACATCCCCTACCTGCACCTCGGCGAAAACGACTTCATCTACAAATTTCGCCCCGCCCAGGAGCGCAACGCCGCGATCTATGCCCAGGACGCCTCCGCCCGGGCCCTCTACCAGTCGCAACTTTGCGCCGCGATCAAGGCCCTCGCCCGCCAGCACGAGCGCACCGCTACCGCGCCCGTCACGCTCGATTTCGGCGCGGTCCGCTACGTGATCCCGAGCCACTTCGGATTTTGCCTCGGCGTGAAGAACGCCATCGAACGAGCCTACGAGACCCTCGCCGAAAATCCCGGGCGCCGGGTGTTCATGCTCTCCGAGCTGATCCACAATCCCTTCGTCAACGAAGACCTCCTCCGCCGCGGTCTGCGCTACCTCCAGACCGACAAGGGTGTCCCCTACACCGTCGACGGGCAACCCGGCTCGCCCACCCTGTGGGACTCGCTCACGCCCGACGATATCGTGATCATCCCGGCCTTCGGCGCGACCGACGACGACAAGCGCCGGCTGGTGAAAAAGGGCATCGCCGTCTGCCACTACGACGCCACCTGCATGCTGGTGGAAAAGGTCTGGAAAGCCGCCCGCGCCTACGGCCGCGAAGGCTACACCGTGGTCATCCACGGCAAACACGAGCACGAGGAGACCAAGGCCACGTTCTCCAACACCCGCCGCAACGCCCCCGCCGTCATCGTGCGCAACCTCGACGAAGCGCGCCGCCTCGGCGATTTCATCGCCGCCGACGATCCCGCCGTGCGCGCCCGCTTCTTCACCGAGTTTGCCGGCCGGCACACACCGGGCTTCGACGTCACCCGCGATCTCCAGCGCGTCGCCATCGTCAACCAGACCACGCTGCTGATGAACGAAACACTCGCCATCATCGAGCACCTGCGCGGTGTCTTCCGCGCCAAATTCGGCGACGACAGCCGCGTCGGCGGCGGCGGCCGGCGCGATACGCTCTGCTACGCGACGCAGGTGAACCAGGACGCGCTCAGCCGCGCCCTCGCCGAGCCGCTCGACGCCGCCTTCGTGATCGGGGGCACCAATTCGTCGAACACCTACCAACTCTTCCGACTCTGCGAAGAACGACTGGGCGCGAAATCGTTTTTCATCCAATCGGAAGCCGCCATCCGCTCCTTGGCCGCCGTGGATCACTTCGTCTACCAAGCCGGCAAGAGCGGTCACGGCCACGGTCATCTCGAACCCCGGCCCCTCTGGCCCGAGGCCGTTCCCTCCGACGGCGCGCCTCGCCGCATTCTCATCACCGGCGGCGCCAGTTGCCCCGACGGCATCATCCAGCAGGTGATCGCACGCCTCAACGGCTTCTTCCCGCCCGATCGGCTGCGCCCGCTGTCCGCCGTCCTCGGCGCCGGGACATAAAAACGGCCGGGGCAAAAGCCTCGGCCGTTTGGCGAAAAGACCGCGGCCGACGCCGCGTCAGAAGCGGATCGACATGCCGGCGCGCACGCCGTTCTGGTTCGCGAGATCGATCTTGGTCGAGTAGTGCTGGTTGTCCGTGTCGATCGCCTGGTTGTAGCTGCCGGCGGACTGGAAGATGGCGCCCGCATAGAACCCCGCCCGCTCCGTCAGGTCGAACTGCACCGTCGCGTCCGCGTAGTAGCCGGGGAGCAACTTGTAGGTCGAATTCGTCTCGGTGTCGGAAATCTCCGCGCCCAACGCCGGCTGGAAGGTCTGCGTCACCGTGTAGTTGGTGCCGGCGTAAACCATCGCCGCGCCCACGCTGAAGCTCGCCCGCAGGCGCGAGGTGATCGGGACAAACAGGGTCGGCCCGGCGCGCATGGTGTAATACGAGCCCTTCAGCTTCCAATTGTTCGTCACGCTCGCGGAATCCGTGAGCGCGCTCGTCGTCCGGCCGGCGGGCTCGTTGCCGATCAACACCGAAGTGTCGAGCGAGACGGTCTGCGTCGTGCCGTCGGCGTTGATCACGGCGTTGCCGCCGGCGTCGACCACGTTTTCGGTCGTCGAACTCGGCGACGAATACGGCGCATCCGGCGGAGTCACGCCGTAGAGGGAATAGAAGTCGCTGATCGTCGTGAGCGTGGCACGCACGGGGTCGCGGGTGTTCGCCGCGATGTCGTTGATCGAGAGACCGGCCGTGAGATTCCACAGCACGCGGCCGCCGAAAAGTTTGCCCATGTCGCGGGAGACGGCGATGTCCATGCCCGCGCTGGAGTTGCCCTTCTTCTCGCGGGTCGCGGTGTCGATCACCTCGGCGGAGTAGCTGTTGAAGCGCACGAAGCCGGGCCTCGAAAGCTGGCTGGCGTCGATGTAGTTCCAGGTATTCGTTTTCCCGTCGGGCGAGATCGGATCGAACACCGCGCTGCCCGACTGCGGGTCGACGATCGGATTGCCGCTGTTGTCCAGCCGTGCGACGACGCGCGCGTCGGGCCGCACCGCGCCGTCATGATAGACGCGCTCGAGGCTGGCACCGGTTGCCGCGCCGGGGTTTTCCGGCGACGGGATCTTGCCGCGGCCGGAGAAACTCGCCTTGGCGCCGCTGATGTAGCGGAACCCGAAAGTCACGATGCTCTTCGGCTCGTAGATGTATTCGTCGAGGTTCGAGAAGTCCGGGATCTCGACCGGCGGGGCCCGCCGCTCCTCATCCTGGGCGTAAGCAACGCCGAGCGTGGATGCGAAGGTGACGAGGGCGAGGCGGAGTTTTTTCATGCTAGGGTGCGGCGCCACGTTGGGACGGGGACGAACGCGGAATGTTGCATCAAAGTTCACGGGCACCCCGGCCGCCGTCAACGCGAGATTCACGGGCCGGTCGCCGGGCGGGAAAACACGAACGGGCGATGCGCTCACATCGCGCACCGCCCGCCGGTTCTGGTCTTCACACCCCTAACGAAAAAGCGTTCTTACACCCCCGCGAGCTGGGGAGCCGCGGCCAGCGCCGCCGCGGCGGCCTTGCTGAGGTTGGCCTTGGCGTCGGCCAGGGAGTCGTAAAACGTCCAGCCGCGGGTATCCTCGAAGCCTTTGCACTCGGA
>JBILLY010000881.1:0-2718 GCA_044375835.1 Opitutaceae bacterium | reverse complement strand
ACCCGGCAGGAACCGCCGGCCGGCAGCGCCTGCAGCCGGGCCCGGCCCGGCGAGTCCGGCTTCAGCAGCTCGTCCACGTAGGCGAACGCCGCGGCGAACTTCGCGTTTTTCGGCGCTTGCGCGCGCACGGTGGCATAGGATCCGACGATGGCCATCGCGCGAATCCACCGGCCGGCGCGGCGCGACGCAAGCAGCGAAACGGCCCCGCCCGCCCCGCGCGTTCAGCGGCGTTTTTCCGTCAGCGGCAGCATCACGCCGCGCCGGAAGAGCGTCACCTGCGCCGTGCTCGACGACACCACGATCGAGATGCAGTTGGCGGCCACGCTGATCGCGGCCGCCGCCGCGTGCCGCGTGCCCAGCCCGCTCGGCAGCGCGTGGGTCGAATCCGTCGCCTGCAGCAGGCTGCCGGCCGACTCCACCACGCCGTCGCCGCGGATGATGAACGCGCCGTCGATCGACGAGAACTCTTTCACCGTCTCGTCCATGAACGGGTTGAGGATGTTGCGGTCCTCTTCCTTGTAACCGTAAAACGGATTCAGCACGAGCGGCTTGGAGAGCGAGCTCACTTTCTCGTCGTCGCCCACCACGAAGAGGCAGCCGACCGGGCGCCCTTCGCGTCCCTCGACCGCCAGCTCCGTCGCGACCGCGATCACGCGCTCGAGCACTTCCGGTTTCACGTCCGCCGGCAGCAGGTCCGCCGTCGAACCCGTGAGCAACGTCTGGAATTCGCGCTCGATGTCCACGACCACGAGCGTGTCGAACTGGTTGCTGCCCGTGATGCCGCCGATGCAGCAGATCCGGTCGGTGAACTTCACGATGCCGCGCGTCAGCGCGACGAGCATCGCGCTGCGCAGCTGCGCCAGCCGTTGGTTGGAGAACGACCGCACCTGGATCGTCTCCGTGAACGAGCGGTCGTCGCCGTCGCCCAGTTCCAGCGCGGTGCGCGTGACGAGGATCGTCTTCAGCGACGAGCGCAGCACGCCGGGCTGCAGGCCGCCGATGAAGGTGTCGCCGAAGATCACGATGGCATTGCAGTCCGCCCCCGACGCGATCCGCTCCGCCTGGCGGAACATCAGCCGGTTGACGCGGTTCTGCTGCGCCTCCACCGCGCGCAGCCCGCCGAAGCCGCCCACCATCCGCTCGTAGAGCGCGTCGAGGTCCGGCGCGTTGACGAGATTGTCGACCAGCTCCTTGTCCTTCACCTGCCGCGCGATCGACGCGAGCACCTGCAGGTAGTCGCGGGCGTTCTCGCCGGCGATCAACATGACGATCAGGTGCACCCGCTCGTCGGCCAACGCGCCGTCGTGGCGGATGCCCACGCGGCTGCGGCCGATGGCGAGGATGTAGCGGCGCGACATCTTGATCCGCACGTGCGGCAGCGCCACGCCGAAGCCGAGGTAGGTCGTCATCGTGCTCTCGCGGGCGAGCAGGCCCTTGAGCAGCGACTCCGGTTTCAGGTCCGGAAACTTCTCGACGCACACGCTCAGCAGTTCCTGCAGCGCGCCCTCGAGGTCGAGGCTGGTCAGGTCGACGATGCGCGAACGGGCGATGATCTTGTCGAGGCGCATGGGGGGCGGCGGAAGTCCGGAGCGGAGAGCCTAGAGTCTAGAGGCGGACATCGGGTGCGGGCATCCGGAAAAGTGTCCTGCTCTCCGCTCCGGCACTCTCGGCTCCCGGCTTCCGCGCGTCACTTCTCCCACTGCAGCGCGCCCTTTTTCACCTCGTAGACGAGGCCGAGGATGAGCACGCCGATGAAGAAGAAAATGGGGCCGAGAATCGCGATGTTGTTCGCGAGGAACTCGCGGTAAATGAAGGTCCACGGAATCAGGATCACGACTTCCAGGTCGAAGAGCATGAACAGCAGCGCGGTGAGGTAGAACTTCACCGAGAAACGCGTGTGGATCACGCCCTCCGCCGGCACGCCGCACTCGTAGGCGCTGTCCTTGATCTTGTTCGGCTTGAAGCGCTGGCCGAAGAAATGGCTGGCGGCGATCACGCCGCCGGTGATGGCGGCCGCGAGCACGGCTTGGATGAGAAACGGCAAATACGCGGAGGCGGTCATGCGGGAAGCGGCGCCACGTTGGCCGGAGGCGGTCGCCGGTCGCAAGCGGGAAGTGCGGCGCCCGCCGCGCGCCGCCGACGCGCGCCGCGGCCCGGGGGCGCCCCGGCGCGGTTGCTCACTCCACCGGGATGATCCGCGCCTGCTTTGTCTTGGTCGAGCCGACCCCGAGCGTCTCGGCAAATTCGAGCGTGCGGATTTCTTCGTCCACCGGCTCGAAGCCCTGCTTCTTGCGGTGGGCGTTGATCCGGTCGCGCGCGAGCGAATCGAGCATCACCGGGTCGTTGCTCAGCCAGAGGAGCGGCTCCGACACGGTGTAGAGCGAGTTGAAGAACGGGCCCCCGATGAACTGGTAGTGCTGCAGGCTCGCGAGGGTGAACATCCAGGTCTGGCGCAGCTCGGGGATGGCGCTCATCTCGGCCACGGCCGCGGGGGCGTTGGCCGGGGAGCGGAAGAAGCGCGCGGTGTTCGAGGCATTCCAGAGCGTCGCGTTCACGAGCGCGCCGTTGATCCCGAGCGTCGGGTGATCGCTGTAGACCGGCAGGTTGATCCAGAAATCGGCGTCGAGAAACAGCGGCGTCGCGAGGAAGCTCTTGCGATCCTGGTCCTTGGTCGTGTCGGGCGAGACCCCCTTCGTCTGCTCCTGGGCGAAGATCGGG
>JBILLY010000400.1:0-5033 GCA_044375835.1 Opitutaceae bacterium | reverse complement strand
CGGCGCATGATGGACGGACAATGGATACCTCGCCGCCGTCAGACCGGATGCGACTCGAACCGGCCGGCCGGGGCGCGGGTTGGACGCGGACATCGTGGCGCTGAGCGGCCACGCGGCGGTGCGCCGAACGCGGCCCGGCCGGGGGGCGGGAGGCGGAGTCGCGCCCGGCGCGCCGGGGCGGAGACCGGAGTAAATGCCGACGCTCGCGACAGAGTGGCAGGCGTGGTTGAAACGCCGGATCGGGGCGGCGCCGCGGGCGACCGAGCCGCCGTTGCGCGCGGACCTGCTGAGCGGCGAGCAGCTGGAGCGGCACGCCCGGGCGCTGGCGACGCAGCAACGCGCGGTCACCCGCCGGCACCCCAACCGGTTGCTGGCGGACCTGACCGAAAACGAGCGGAACCTGCGGGCGTTCAATCGCGCGACGCTGGCGGTCGCGCCCGCGCGGCGCATCACGCCGGCGGCGGAGTGGCTGCTGGACAACTTCTACCTCATCGAAGAGCAGATCCAGATGGCGCGGCGGCACCTGCCGCGGGGCTACAGCCGGGAGCTGCCGTGCCTCTCGGGCGGCGGCTCGGCGGGCTTGCCGCGGATCTACGACCTCGTGCTCGAACTGATTTCCCACGTCGACGCGCAGGTCGACGCCGGGCCCTTGCGCGGGTTTGTCGCGGCCTACCAGACGGTGACACCGCTGAAGCTCGGGGAACTGTGGGCGATCCCGATCATGCTCCGCCTGGGCCTGATCGAGAACCTGGAGCGCGTGACGCGCCG
The DNA here is from genome assembly GCA_044375835.1 of Opitutaceae bacterium. GTDB lineage: Bacteria > Verrucomicrobiota > Verrucomicrobiia > Opitutales > Opitutaceae > ER46. Next base: position 4,265 of record JBILLY010000400.1, on the reverse strand, counting down.
GCTGGTGGTCGCGCGGGAGGACCGGGATGCGGCGGATCTCTGCGCGGACCGGCTGCAGGCGATGGCGGAAGAAGATCCGTCGCGGGTGATCGTGGTCGTGGCGGACATGGCGGACGCGGACCTGCCGGTTTCCAGTTCGTTTGTCGCGGAGTTCTGCCAGCGGCTCTCGCGGCTGAGCCCGGAGCTGCACATCGCGCGCACGTGGCTGGACCAGCGTCTGGCGGGACTCGGGCTCTCGCTCGACCAACTGGTGCACCAGGAGAGCCGGAGCCAGGCGGCGGACCAGGTGTCGGTGAGCCACAGCATCGCGAGCCTGCGGAGTCTGGCGGGGACGGATTGGAAAGGATTCGTCGAGTCGCTGAGTGCGGTCGAGGCGGTGCTGCGGCAAGATCCGGCCGGCGTCTATGCGGCGATGGATTTCGCGACGCGGGATCGCTACCGGCACGCGGTGGAGTCGGTCGCCCGGCACAGCGGCCTCGCCGAGGAGGACGTAGCACGGCAGGCCGTCGGCCTCGCGGCGGACGAGGCGCGGGCGCGCGGCGCCGCGGACCGCCGCGCGCACGTGGGTTACCATCTGATCGATGGCGGACTGGAAAGACTGGCGGAGAGCGCGGGGGTGCGGTGGCCGGTGCGGGACCGGCTGGAGCGGGCGGTGCGGCGTTTCCCGTTGGCGTGTTATGCCGGCGGCATCGGGGCGGCGACGCTGCTCGCGGGCGCCGGAGTCGTGGCGGCGGCGCGGGCGCAGGGCGCGGCGGGCGCCGCGCTGGTCGTGCTGGTGCCGGCGGCGGTGCTGGGCGGCAGCCAGCTGGCGGTGGCGCTGGCGAACCGGCTGCTCGTGGCGCTGGTGCGGCCGCGGTTGTTGCCGCGGATGGACTTCTCGGACGGCATCGCGGCGGATTGCCGCTCGGTCGTGGTGGTGCCGACGATGCTCACGGGGGCGGAGGGCATCGATCGCCTGGTGGAGACGATGGAGATCCACGCGCTGGCGAACCGCGATCCGTTGTTGCTGTTCGCGCTGCTCACGGATCTGCCCGATGCGGCGGAGGAGACGCAGCCCGGCGACGAGGCGCTGGTGGACCGGGTGCGGGCGGGCGTGGAGCGGTTGAACGCGCGCTACCCGGCGGCGCACGGCGACCGTTTTTTCCTCTTCCACCGGCCGCGCCGGTGGAACGGCGCCGAGGGCCGTTGGATGGGCTACGAGCGGAAACGGGGAAAACTGGAGGAGTTCAACGCGTTCCTGCGGGACGGGGGGCGCGGGAGATTCGCGACGATCACGGGCGACGTCGCGGGGCTGGCCGGGGTCAGCTACGTGATCACCCTCGACTCGGACACGGAGCTGCCGCGCGACGCGGCGAGGCGCCTGATCGGGACGATGGCGCACCCGTTGAACCGGCCCGTCTTCGACGAGGCGCGCGGGATCGTCCGCGAAGGCTACGGCATTCTGCAGCCGCGGGTCGGGGTGAGCCTGCCGGGGGCGCGCCGCTCGTGGTTCGTGCGCCTGATGGCGGGCGATGCGGGCATCGATCCCTACACGCGGGAAGTGTCGGACGTCTACCAGGACCTCTTCGGGGAAGGCTCGTTCATCGGGAAGGGTATCTACGATGTGGATGCGTTCCGGCGCGCGCTGGCGGGGCGGTGCCCGGAGAACGCGGTGCTGAGCCACGACCTGCTGGAGGCCTGCCACGCCCGCTCCGCGCTGGTGAGCGACGTCGAGTTCTACGAGGAGCATCCGTCGCGTCACGACGTGGACAGCGGGCGCCGCCACCGGTGGATCCGCGGGGACTGGCAGATCACGCCCTGGCTGTTGCCGCGCGTGCCGGGGCCGGACGCGCGGCGGACGGCGAATCCGCTCTCGGCGCTCTCGCGCTGGAAGATTTTCGACAACCTGCGGCGGAGCCTGGTGCCGGTCGCGTTGCTCGCCCTGCTGGTGGGCGGCTGGTTGCTGTGGCCGCAGCCCGGCGGCGCGGCGACGGGGCTGGTGCTCGCGATGATCGCGTTGCCCGGCGGGCTGGCCGTGGCGCTCGAAGCGGGCCGGCGGCCGGCGGAGCTGCCGTGGCTTGTCCATGGGCGGAGCGTGGCGGCGACGGCGACGCGGCAGTTGGGGCAGCTGCTGCTGACGCTGGCGTTCCTGCCCTACGATGCCTTCGTGAGTCTGGACGCCATCGGGCGCACGCTGCTCCGGCTGTTCGTCACGCGGCGCCGCCTGCTCGAATGGCAGACGTCCAGCGACCGCGAGGAGAAGCCGCGCTCGGGTCTCGGCGATTTTTACCGGGCGATGTGGAGTTCGCCGGCGGTCGGGCTGACGGCGGGCGGAGCGCTGGCGGTCTTCCAGCCGGAACAGGTGCTGCACGCGTGGCCGCTGCTCGGCTTCTGGCTGGCGGCGCCCGGCATCGCGTGGCGGATCAGCCAACCGATCCGGGCGGAGGCGCCCCGACTGGCGGCCGCGGAGCTGCGTTTCCTGCGCACGGTGGCGCGGAAGACCTGGTCGTTCTTCGAGCGGTTCGTGACCGCGGAGGCGAACTGGCTGCCGCCGGACAACCTCCCGGAGACGCCGGTGCCGACGATCGCGTCGCGCACGTCGCCGACGAATCTCGGCTTGGCGCTGCTGGCCAATCTCGCCGCCCGCGACCTGGGCTACCTCTCGCTCGGCGGGCTGGTGCGGCGGACGCAGGCGACGCTGGGCACGATGCAGCGGATGGGGCGCTTCCGCGGGCACTTCTTCAACTGGTATGACACGCGCACGCTGCAGCCGCTGCCGCCGCTGTATGTCTCGAGCGTCGACAGCGGCAATCTCGCGGGCCACCTGCTGACGCTGGCCGCGGGCCTGCGCGAGCAGGCGGGGGAAAAAATCGGTCCGGCGCGGGCCTGCGCCGGCCTGGGCGACACCCTCGACGTGCTGCGCGACCTGCTGCCGGGGCACGCCGCGGTGGGGGAACTCGACGCGCTCGCGGCGCTCCTGGCGAAGGCGCCTCCCGGCCTGCGCGCCGGCCACGCGGTGCTGGCGGCGGCGGCGGCGCGGGCCGGGACTCTCGGGCACCGGTTGGCGGGGGAGCCGGAGGAGATCCGGCGCTGGGCGGAGCAGCTGCGACTCGACGCCGAGGAGCATCTGGCCGACCTGCGGATGGCGGCACCCTGGCTGCGCGCGGGCGAGGCGGATGCGACGGCGCCGGCCGCGCCGCGGGCGGAAGCGGGCGACGAGGAGCCGACGTGGGGAGACCTCGCGGCCTGGGATGGCGCGGACACGCCGGAGGCGGGTGCGGCCGACCGGCGGCGGGCGGCGGCGCAAGCGCAGGCGCGACTGGCGGAGTTGGAGGCGCTCGCGCGGCGGTGCGAGGCGCTGGCGGCGATGGATTTCCGGTTCCTCTTCGACGCGAAGCGGGATCTGTTTTGCACGGGCTTCAACGTCGCGGACCGGCGGTTCGACGGCGGGTTCTACGATCTGCTCGCCTCGGAGGCGCGGCTCGGCAGCTACGTCGCGATCGCGCTCGGGCAGGTGCCGCAGGACCACTGGTTTTCGCTCGGGCGGTTGTTGGCCGCGCCGAACGGCGACCCGGTGCTGATCTCGTGGAGCGGCTCGATGTTCGAATACCTGATGCCGCTGCTGGTGATGCCGAGCTACGAGAACACGCTGCTCGACCGCACCTGCCGCGCGGCGGTGCGGCAGCAGATCGAATACGGCCGGCGCTGCGGCGTGCCGTGGGGCATCTCGGAATCGGGCTACAACCGCACGGACGTGCATCTGAATTACCAATACCGCGCCTTCGGCGTGCCGGGGCTCGGATTGAAGCGCGGGCTGGCGGGCGACCTGGTGATCGCCCCGTATGCGGCGGCGATGGCGCTGATGGTGGCGCCGCGGGAGGCCTGCGAAAACCTCCGTCGGCTCGCGCGCGAGGGCCGGGCCGGGGCGCACGGTTTCTACGAGGCCGTCGACTTCACCCCGGGCCGCCTGCCGCCGGGCGAGACGAGCGCGACGATCCGCTCGTTCATGGCGCACCACCAGGGAATGAGCCTGCTGGCGCTGACGAATTTTCTGCAGGACAATCCGATGCCGCGCCGGTTCGCGGCGAGTCCGGTGCTCCGGACGGCGGATCTGCTGCTGCAGGAACGCGTGCCGAAGGCGGCGGCGCGGGTCCTGGAGGACGATCTTGAAATGGAAACGGGCCGCGCCGCCGGCGAGGGCGGCGAAGGGGCGCCGCGTGTCTTCACCACGCCGGCGCCGGCGTCGCCGGCGGTGCACCTGCTGTCCAACGGCCGCTACCACGTCG
>JBILLY010000399.1:0-5043 GCA_044375835.1 Opitutaceae bacterium | reverse complement strand
CCGCCCTGATCTCCGCCCTCGCCTCCGCCGACCCGATCGCGCGCCTGCGCGCCGCCTACGTCCTGCGTTGGGAAAAAATCCGGTCGCCCGCCGCCCTCTCCGCCCTTGCCGCCGCCGCCGACCGCGAGCCGTCCTCGGCCCCCGGATACGCCTACCTCCTCGGCTCCGCCGTCGTCCTCGATGCCGCGCCTGCGCGCGTCACGGCGTGGATCACCGCGCTCGAAACCGTGCTCACCCACGGCTCCGTCGGCGCCCGTTACGACGCCTGCCAGACCCTCAGGGACCGCTACTCGCCCGGCGACCTGCCGAAGCTCGTCCCCTTGCTCGATCACGCCGAGGCCGATGTCCGCATCGGCGCCGCCTGGGCCATCGCCCATGTGCTGGGCGCCCCACCGCCCGGCACCGCGTTACGCCGCTGACGACGCCCGGCGCCCCGCCCCAGCCCGCGTTGATCTCGGCTCGCCGCCGACGCGGAAATCCCGCCACTTTCTCCCGCCGCGGCCTGCCTTCGCCCGGCCGATCCTCCGACCCACTCTTCCCGCCCCCTTCCACCTCCTTCCGGCTCATGAAACACTACCGCCTCAACCGCCTCTTCCACCCGCGCTCCCGCCGCTGTTTCGACGTCGCGATCGACCACGGCTTTTTCAACGAGCCCGGCTTCCTCGGCGGCATCGAGGACATCCGCCGCGCCGTCGAGACCGTCGCCGCCGCCGCGCCCGACGCCATCCAGCTCACCGTCGGCCAGGCCCGCCACCTCCAATCCCTGCCGGGCCGCTTCAAGCCGTCGCTCGTGCTGCGCACCGACGTCGCCAACGTCTACGGCAAGGACCTGCCGCGCCGCCTCTACAGCCGCATGATCGAGCACCCCGTCGACCAGGCCGTGCAACTCGACGCCGCCTGCATGTGCGTGAACCTTTTCCAGATTCCCGGCGAGCCCGAGGTCGGCGAGGCCTGCATCGAAAACATCCTCCGCCTCAAGCCGCTCTCGGACCGCCTCGGCATGCCGATGATGGTCGAGCCACTCGTCTTCCAACCCAACGCCGTCGCCGGCGGCTACATGGTCGACGGCAACGCCGCCAAGATCATCGCTCTCGTCCGTCAGGCCGTCGAACTCGGCGCCGATATCATCAAAGCCGACCCGACCGACGACGTGAGCGTCTACCACAAGGTCATCGAGGTCGCCTCCGGCATCCCCGTGCTCGTGCGCGGCGGCGGCAAGGTCGGCGACCGCGAGATTTTACAGCGCACCGCCGTGCTTCTCGAGCAGGGCGCATCGGGCATCGTCTACGGGCGAAACATCATCCAGCACGCCAAGCCCGCCGCGATCACCCGTGCCCTCATGGGCATGGTCCACGACGGTCTCTCCGTCGACGCCGCCCTCGCGCTCGTCGAGGGCTGAGCCCGGCCGATCCCGCGTCCGCCGCCGGCGCACTCACTCTGCCAGCGGGATCTCCAGCAACCGCGCCGCGTCGCGCATCCGTTTGTCCTTCGTGAAGAGCGGCCCGGTGATCACGGACAAATACGTCGCCAGATGGATCGCGTCCAACGTGCGCAGCGGCACGTGCGGATGCACGTCGAGCATCACCTCCCGCGCCCGGCGCATGATCGCACCGTCCAGCACCGCGAGATAGATGCTCTCTTCCCGGACCTGCCGCTCGAAGTCGCCCCACACCGCTTCCCGCTGCGCCCGGTCGATCTCCCCGCCGCGCTCCTTGCGCAGCAGCGCCGAAAACAACTCGCCGTAGGCCAGCTCCGACGAAACCAACACCGAGCCCGACACCCGCGCGAGGCAGCCCGCGGAGTCGGGCTCGGTGACGAACAGCTTCGTCAGCACGCACGAATCGAGATACATCGGCTCAATTGCCGCCGTCCCGCTCCGCGCGGATCGCCGCCGTCGAGTCCGAGGTCATCGGCAGCCGGCGCAACAGGTCCCAATTGGGCTGGAACGGCTTTCCCCGGATCACCGGCTTGTAGCGGACGATCATCGCGGTCGGCACGCCGTCGCTTGTGATCACGATTTCCTCCCCGCCCGACGCGCGCTGGAGCAGCGCCGAGAGCTGGTCCTTGGCCTCGCGCACGCCCAGGAAATCGCGCCGCAGGCCATACGCAGCCGCATCTTCGCGGAGCTTCGCCACTGTCTCTTCGGTCCGCTCGGGGTAGGTCTTCGGCTCTTCCTTCTTTTTCGCCTTCTTCATTTCCCCAATGTGGCCACACGTGGCCACATTTTCAAGCATTCTTTCCCCTTCCCCGACTTTCCCCCGCATTCCGGCTGGGTCGCGACCGCCGTCCCTACCCGCCGGAGCCACGACGTTCACCCACCGCATCGCCGTCGCGACCGACCGTCGCTCTTTGCCATCGCGCGCCGCCACGAACCGGGCTGTTCAAACCCGCCTTCGACGACTCAAGGCGCCCACGGGCACTCGATTCACGCCAGCGTGCATCGCCGGCCCGCTCGACCGGCATCGTCCCCGTCCCTGCTCGGGCAATGCACGCGCCCCGCCGACGAAGGGCCCGGCCGAAATTCCGTGCCGACGTTACCCGCGCCGGATCGCCCAGAGCTGCCGCGCCTGCTTGATCGTCTGCGCGAGCACCTCGGGCGTCAGCGCCTGCTTCGGATCGTCGCCGATGCCGTGGCTCGGGCTCACGTGCGCCTCGATGCACAGGCCGTCCGCGCCGTAAGCCACGGCCGCCAGCGCCGCCGCGGGCACGTAGGCTGCCTTGCCGACCGAGTGCGAGGGATCGACGATCACGGGCGCCCAGGTCTTCTCCTTCAACAGCGGCGTGATGCTCTCGTCCGGGTGATTGCGGTAGCCGTCGAGCGTGGGCGTCGTCCCGCGCGGGCAGAGCACGACGTTGGGATTGCCGAAGGCCGCGATGTATTCCGCCGCCGAGATGAACTCGTTGATCGGCCCCATGTGGATGCTGCGTTTCAGCAGCACGATCACATCGCGGTGCGCGATCTCGCGGCCCACCGCTCGCAGCAGCGAGTAGTTGAGCGCGTTTCGCGCGCCGATCTGGAGGCACTTCACGCCGGCATCGAGCGCCACCTTGATGTGCGCCTCCTCCATCACCTCGGTGTCGACCGGCAAGCCCGTGCGGCGCGAGCCCTCGAGCAATATGTCCATCGACTTCACGTCGCCCTGGAAGGTGTAGGGATTGGTGCGCGGCTTCCACACGCCGCCGCGGATCATGTTGGCGCCGGCCTCCTTCACCGCCGCCGCCGTCTCGTAGAAGTAGTTGGGATTCTTCGGGTCGATCGTGCAGTTGCCGGCGATCACGAAGAGGCTCTCGCCGAGCGTCGTGCCGTTGATCGTGATCCGGTGGCTCGCGAGGTCCGAACGCTTGTCCATCAGCTTGAACGGCGACTGGATCCGGTCGATGCGGTCGACGTAGTCCAGGCCCTCCAGCCGGTTGATCATCAGGTCGTCGCGCTCGTCGCCCACGATCGCGTAGATCGTCCGCACCGCGCCGACGATCGGCTGAATCTTGCAGCCAAACTCGGTCACGATCGCGGTGACGTCGTTCAGCTGTTCGGGCGTGAGGCGGTTGGATTTCGGCAGGATCATGGGAGGCGAATCGCGAGTTGTCCGCGAAAAGCCCCCGCCCTGTCAAAGGAACTTCTCGAACGACTCCGGCAGCGGCGCCTTCGCGGCAAAGCGGTGCGTCTGCCCGCGGAACTCGTAGTCGAACGACGTCTCCAGCGAATGCAGGAACATCCGCTTCGTCTCCGCCTGCTTTGCGAATTCCCGGTTCCGCGCGAAATCCCCGTAGGTCTGGTCGCCGATGATCGGCACGCCGCGCTTCGCGCACTGCACCCGCAGCTGGTGGCTGCGCCCCGTGCGCGGCTCCAGTTTCAACAACGCCACCCGCGGCTCGCGCAGGCTGCGTTTCACGACCGTCATCCGGCACTCCGCCGGCACGTTTCCGGCCCGCACGGCCGTCCGCACCTGGCCGCCGCGCTTCTCGATCGCGAGCAGGTCGCGCCAGATCTCCATCGGCGCCCGCGGCCCGCCGAAGACCAGCGCGTGGTAAACCTTGCGCACGACCTTGCGCTTGAACTGCGCGCGGATCGCCTCCGCCAGCTCCGCCGTGGTCGCGGCCAGAATCACGCCCGAGGTCGCCGAATCCAGCCGGTTGAGCAGCCACAGCCGCCGCGACGCCGGCGCACCCGGCGCGGTCCATTCGTAATACTCGCCCTCGAACACATACCTCGCCTGCAACAGCGCGCGCGGCTCGTCGCCCGGCGCGTTGGGGTGCGACATCACGCCCGCCGGCTTGTTGAACGCGATCAGCCCGTTGGCATCGCGCGCGAGTTCGGTCACCCGGCGGCCCAGCGGAAACTCCGCCTCCGGCGCCGCCGCCTGCGGGATCGGTTCGGCGTCGCTCACTGATAATAGAACGTGAACGTCATCTCCTGCTCCGTCCCGAGCACCGCCTTCATGTCGTCGGTCCAGAGGCCGTAGGGTGCGCGGTCCGTGATAGCGCTCAGGCAGGCGCGCGAGGCCGTCTCGCTGGCCGTCGATTCGACGCCGACGATGCGCGCGATTTTGCCCTCCTCGTTCATCACGAACTTCACCGTCACCGTGCTGCCCTGCGCGGGGTTGGCCGTCAGCTGCAGGACCAGCCGCTCCCACTGCACTTGCACCGTCTCGATCATCTTCTGCAGGTAGGCGCCGTAGCTGCTCCAACGCGCGTCGACCGCGATGTTGCCGATGTTCTGGGTGCCGAACTTGTTCTCGGCCAAAATCGCAGGCCGCACCTGCTGCTGCTTCACGATTGTCGGCCGCGGCCGCGGGCGGCGCGGGTCGATCATCGGCTGCGCCGTCTGCGCGCCTTCGGTGTCCTGCACGTTGGGCGCTCCTTCGATCTTCTCCGGGATCGCCTTCATGTTCTCGAGGCGCTTGGCGATGCTGCCGCCGATGCCGTCGGCGTTTTCTCCCTGAAACTTCTCCACGCCCGACAGCGGATTCTGCTCCGCGCGGGCCGCCTTCACCTCGCGCTCCGCATCCGGGAGCGCGCTCGGCGGCGGCTGCGCCTCGATGT